>NZ_QODK01000007.1 GCF_003324485.1 Cohaesibacter intestini
AATTGCTCCGCAAAGCCAAGTTGATTAAAGTTCTTGATGCCCATTCTGAACGCCTCCTCCAATAATGGGCACTATAGCAACCAACAATCAAAATTACCCGAAATCATTCCGTTTCTCAGAGGGCTCCGAGGTGGCAATTATCTGGCTCTTGCGATGATGGAAGAGATGCAAAAACATGTCGCCGCCCGGGTGAGCCAGCGCAACCAACAGGCTGCCGGAATCAACTGGAAATTCTCCAGAAATGACGCCCGCCAGAAATTCAAACTCGATTCTGGAAAATAATGAGATCAGGTACTAGTCATGTGCAACTGAAATTGATATCATTTTTTGATATCTGTTTCAGGAGGTCATGATGCAGGGGCGTGTGGCAGCGCCGATTTTCTTGAGTGATGAGGAACGGAGCTTCCTTGAAGGACAGGTCCGTCGTCACAAAGTCTCGCGGTCTCTCTCTGACCGGTGCCGTATTATTTTGCTCTGTGCCGAAGGTTTGCCCAGTAAAACTGTCGCTTCCCAGTTGGGTGTACATGAACATACTGTTGGAAAATGGCGCAGACGTTTTGTTCAGGATCGGATTGAAGGCCTCACAGATGAATATCGCGCTGGTCGCCCCCGCACTGTTTCGGACGCGCAGGTTGCCGAAGTCATCAAGCAGACACTTGAGACCACCCCCAAAGATGCAACCCATTGGTCGATCCGTTCGATGGCTAGCGCGACCGGACTATCCCACACAACGATTCATTATCCGTCTCCGTTACGTGGGACGGACTCTACCAAATTCTGGAGGAGGTTTGGGGGCGCAGGTCAACGGGTGGAAAATCCTTCGGCATCATCCGCCATTGGCAACCGCTGCCACCAACATACAGAATTGCATCAATCACATCGCGCATGTTTGTGGAGCGCGGTCGCCCGCCTGACCGCGCTGGCGGCAAGAGTGGTGCTATTATTTCCCACTCCTTGTCAGTCAAATCTGTTGGATAGCGAAGCTTATCCCGGTTATATTGAACCCGAGCGATATCATCCCAAGGCATCTGATCCTCCATCTTCTCATCAAAGACGGTTGAATCACAACCTATTGATATCGCTCAACTACTTTTAAATCCGGCTCTCAGAGTCTGACTCAAAAGTTCAATTGAGATAACAGTATCTTGCAAGCCTACGGGTAAGGAACCTGATACTGGCTACCAATGCCCAGGCGGTTGAGCTTTCGATGCTCTGCTCCCAATCCTAGGCGAGGCGGCGACATCGCCCGAGCCACGCGAAGGTGCGCTCAACCACCCATCTCCTGGGCAAGACCTCAAAGCCCTTGGCCGTGTCGGAACGTTTGATGATTTCAATGGTCCAATCGCCTTGCCCCTTCAACGCAGCCCTCAATTTCTCTCCCGCATATCCGCCATCGGCGAAGACATGACGTAGCCATGGGAAACGCCCCCGAATGCCTTTGAGCACATCAGGCGCTCCATCTCGATCCTGAATGTCAGCGGCATGAATAACGATATACAGCATCAAGCCAATGGTATCGGTTATGATATGCCGCTTGCGCCCCTTGATCTTTTTCCCTGCATCATAGCCGGAAATCCCGCCGCTTTCCGTGGTCTTGACGCTTTGGCTATCAATGACCCCGGCTGTTGGAGTAACTTCTCGCCCTTCCAAGTCCCGGGCACTCATTATCAGGAGGTGGTTGATGGATTGCAACAAGCCTCGATCCCGCCAATCATAGAAATAGCCCTGCACGGTCGTCATCGGCGGAAAGTCCTTGGGCAACATGCGCCATTGGCAGCCGGAACTGGCGATATACAAAATGGCGTTGGCGACATCTCGCAAACTCGTTCTTCTGGGACGACCGCCTGACTTGGCAGGCGGCAACAATGGCTCCAGCAGTGCCCACTCCGCGTCCGTCAAATCGCTTGGATACCGATCCGATTTTCGGCTACGCTCCTGACGGGTGATATCTGTCCAGGTCATTTGATCCTCCATCTCTTCGCAAAGACGGTGAATCACAAACCACTGATATCACTCAACTACTTTTCGGTCAGGCTCTGAGAAAGTGATCCGCAGGAACGTGATCTTCAATCGAAAACTCGTAAAAGAGCGCTGCCTGCGCAACTTGCCTTGGCCCCAGCATTTGCAAATCCCTCCTTCTCTTAAAACGATTGAATCAGGACCAAGCAATTACTTCAAGAGCGACTTTTTCAACACCATTCACCCGATCCGACGTCTGGCCAATCCGGTGGAGCTGAAATCACTGCTCTGCTGCAAAATAGCGCTTTATCCCGCTCAGTGTGTATTTGTACGGACCGCAGCGAATGGCTGCTGTACCTTAGTGAAACGATTGTTCAAATTTCCTAGTGTCATTTCGCCCCTTACCGCAACAGGCCCTGGATATTCACGCCTCAGCCTGTGGGACTTCACGTTCCTTTATACAGATGGACCCAATGGCCGGTGATTATCGATTGAAGTTCGGTCCGGTTCATTGACGCTCCGGCATTGTCATTTCGAGGAGCTTTCCGTCAGGTGTAAAATCTCGCGGACGGACGGGATTTTGTCCAGGCTGGACGCGATGTGCCTGCGCCAGGCGGGTCCGGCGTCCATGGCGGTCTCGTACGCTTCCCGAAGATCGTCCGGGCGGTCCCGCAAAAGGATGCCGATCAGGTATTCGGCCTGGGCGAGGTCCTTTGCGGATTTGAGGTCCCGGTTCCGTCGGCGGTCGGCGACGATGAGCTTGTGGATCGCGTAGCGTTCGGGGCGGGGAACCTGGACGAGGACGCCGGAACGGTAAAGGAACGGGACCTGGATCGGCTCGGCGATCAGGTAGTTCAGGAAATGCAGGCTCTGGGCGGAGACGCCCAGGGCGGGAAGAGAACGGATTTCCTCCGCCTCCTCGAAAGAAGGCGTCAGGAATTCGACGAGTGTTTCCCTGGTGGTTTGGCGCCATTTCCACGTCTTGCCGGGATCGAGGGTGGGAACCGGTTCGAATTCGAGGTCCCGGAACACCTCGTCGAGGGGACGGTCGACGACATCGTCGAGGGCGATCGAGAGGCGCTCGAAGCTGGCAATGTCGATGTCCAGGGTCATGGCGGCCTGGTCGAGGGGTAGGCGTACGCCCAATTCGCCCTCGTAACACCTGAAGGCCTGGGTGCCGACGAGCGTTCCCCCGAGGCGGAAGACGCCGACCTTGGCCATGGCGGACACGGCCTGTCCGTTGGCGACGTCGGAGACGAGGTAGTCCTCGGCGCGCAGGATCCGCATGAGGCGGGACCTGTTCTTGCGGGATTGCTCCCTGTTGCGCGAAATGGCCTCGTGCCGGGATAGGCGATCCCGCATTTCCGGGCCGTCCTCGCCGACATAGCGATGGATCCTGTCGTTGCCGATGCGGTATTGGTCGTACCAGTATTTCCGGCCATTTATGGTCTTGACGTAAGGCGCCCCAAGGTAATCGGGCAGGGAATCGTCCTTGAGGGACCGTTTGAGATCGGTCCATGCGGCGACGCCGGTGGGGGAGTGATAGGATACCATGATCTTACCGTACCAATAATTGTTTGTACGGTAAGGATATTGCGCCCGCGTTGGGAAGTAAAGGGTGTTGATAGTGGGACAGGTCGTTTCCAGATGTCCGGATAATTCGGTCGGTGCCAAGGGACCCGAAGGGAGGTACTCCCTAAAAGCATAATTTGTGGAGTACGGATCGAGCCGAATGTTTCCAATTGTTCGACGGCCGAATTCCGGTTCGGTTATTTCGGGGCGTCGCCCGAAGGATGGCGCTCCGAAAGGCCTTTGCCCAGGCATCGGTAGAGCGACGCCTTGGAAAGGCGATATCGGGCCATGATGTCCTTGATAAGTATTCGATACAATCTAAAGGCGTCCCACGGGTCGCACGCCCCTCCATTTAACTTGATGAATTTCCACGTTAATTCAGATACATAGGGTTTTGTTGAGCTTTCCCCGCATTTTTTTCAAAAATAATTTGGGTTGGGTTTTACCTTTTCCCTATTTGCCAAATATGACCCAGGACAAACACATCACCCGCGCCCAGATTGCCGAGCATTTTGCCGTACCGACACGCAGCCTATCGGGCGTTTTACGCGACATCGGCATCGTGCCGCGTGCCAGCGGCACCCGTTGGTCAGTCATATTTGGGGCCCTCGGACTTGCTGTTGACCAGTCTGCGGAGCACTGGGACGTACTGACCCAGCCCTTGATGACCGCCAAACAGGTGGCAAAGCTGCTCGGTGGGGTCAGCACCTCTATTATCTACCGTTGGGCCAAGGGTCAACAGCCTGCGGGCATGCCCCCATTCCCCAAACCAATTTTGCTCAGTGCTCATCCTCAACCAAAAACCAAGAGGCCGGGTCAGCGCTGGCGCAAAGCCGAGATCTTGGCGTGGGATTGCAGCAAGCCCATGCCTGAATATCGCAGCCTGACTGGTGCCGTCGATGTGCCAGCACTGTCCTCGGCCTCCCTCATCTCTGATGCCAATGCGCCATCACCCGATCAACTCCCGGGCATGTTTGCGCTGCCAGCTCCCATTGAAGGAGAGCCCGAATGATGCCGTGGGACACACACATCAACCCTCTAGCGACCGGACATACCGTTAAGCGACCGGGACACATACACCCGTCTATTTACGGCTCGGGTCAATCGACAGGTGCATGTATCCGGGCCGCAATTGGGCGACCAAAAGTGCGTTTTAGCGACCGTCCCCTGCCCAAAACGGATCGATCGCAGCCAATGGTTAGGCCGAGGCGGAATGGTTCCGAAAAGGCTCTCCTTCACCGAAGAGCCTTTTCGAAACCGTCCCTTTCTCAGCCAATGAATGGAGATACTGATGAACAGTATGTTTGATACAAATCTGCCAATAGTAGCGTCAACGATTTGCGTGGACGCGACGCCAACCCTCGAAGATCTCAAGGTCCACGTAGAGTCCAATCCCGACCTCGCTGACGTCACGAAAGAACGATACGTCCATGCGATCGAGCGGGTTTCGGTCATCCGCAACCAGCCCTTGGCGATGATTCCGGCGTCTCTGGACCTTGTCGAGGTGACTTTCCCGCGCGATGGCTACGATCCCGTTTGGTGGACTACGGAGAGGGCCTATCGTCTGTTCCGGCGACGACTCCAGGCTCCATTGCGGGATTATCTTGGCGTGCGAGAAGCGTTACAGCAGGCTCGTGCTCAACAAGACGGCTGGTCCTACCTGATTGACGCCTGCCTTGATCAATCTGCAGGCATCCCAGAATTGATGGGCTTTCACAGATCGAAGTTTCCGAGTTTGAAACTGCTGGCTGACATTGCCCGGAGGGAAGGCATTCAGCCCCATGACATGGACGCAGAAGTTGCCGGTGTGATCTATCGTGCGGCGCCGTCCGGCAAACGAGAAACCGTTTCAAAGGGCTTGAAGCTCTTTGATCGACTGCGCGATTATGAGTTTGCCGCTCCCTACCTTCCCTACGACAAAATCGGCTTCTCAGCTTCGCGCCTCCGTCAACAGCAGAACTCATTGCCGGCCCATTGGGAGGCAGAGTTTGAGTTGATATTTGCGATGATGAACGAGCACAATGTCGACCCGGTGACCCAGGAAATCACAGCTCTCAGCCCGGAAACCAAGACATTCTTCCGCGCAGCTATGCGAGGGCTTGCCCGTACCTATCTCAAGGCTCACCCTCATATCAATCGGGACAAGGATTGGATCAATCTGTGCTCTTTCCGCAGCAATATCAATGCTCTGGCAACAGCGATGATCGACCGCTGCAAGTTGCCCAAAGGGGCCGAAGACAAAATCGCACCTCGGACTGCCCGCAAATACCTTTCCAAACTCGCCCGGGTCCTCCACGAGTTCGCACCAGATTCTTTCGGTCTGCAAGAGCTTACCCAGATCCTGAAAAACAATGAGATTCTTCAGGAAGGCAAAGAGGCTGATTCGAAGATGACGCCGGAAAACATCAAGTTCTGTCAGAGCCTCTTCGACGATAAAAAACTGAAAACGCGCTTTCTCACCTCGTACAGGGTGTTCTTCGAGGAGGCTGTTCAAATGATGAATGACGTAGCGTCACAAGGTCGTGAACTCAGCTGCTATGAGCGAATTAAGGTGCGCTGGCTCGGCACCTGTGCTGCCTTTTGTGCCTTGGAGCTTGGTGGCATGCCCATTCGTATCGAAAATGCCATGGGTCTGACGATGCATGGCGTCGATGCGCAGATCAAAATATTGCAGCGCAACAAGAAGGAAGCAAAGATTCGGGTTCCGAAGGGATTGGTTAAAAATAAGAAACCCATCCGTTTCGAGCTCAAACCTCACACAAATGGGTATCTCGAAGTCCTCACTTGGTATGTCGATGTCATAAGACCGATGTTCGAGCATGCCGATTCAAACCCTTATTTCTTCCCGGCTCCTAAAAGTGCCTCCAAGTCCATGAGTGAGGGTTACTTTTGCGAACAGTTCGCAAAGTATACTCGTTCTGTTCTCGGACTGCCCATGACCCCTCACCAGATGCGCCACGGACAGGTCTCGCTACTGCTCCAAAGGTATCCCGAGCGGATTCTAATCATTGCCCACCGGATCGGTGACACCCTCAAGACAATGTTTGACTACTACGGTTGGATTGACGAGGTCCGCCTGATCGAGGAAGGCCAGATGATGATCGCGGAGATGACTGATGAATAAACCTGTCACCAACCAACAGCATGGCAAAAACCCCTCTCGGGACAAGAGGGGGGGCGTTCCTTCGGACGCCGATTTATTGGCCCCCTACAAGTCCATACTGACCTTCGATCAGCTGACTGAAATTCATCAAAACCGCCTGCTCAAATTCCTGCATTTCGCCCATGTGCGGAATATTAAAACGCCAACCAAACAAGATTTCCTGGATTTTTCCATTGACCGCGAGCCAGCGGGCATGTTGATACGTTTGCGTGAGGTCTTCCAGATTCTGTTTCCCGGACATCCTATGATCGTCTTTGATCTTAACGAAGCAATTCTTGAGAAGACGCGCATATATGAGGCCAATCATCGTGCGCCCCGCCAGAAGAAGCGAAGAAAACCTGCCCAATATAGTATCGACATAGCCGGTTGGCCTGCAAACTGGCAGGCTGTTTGGCACCAAATGCAAAGCCGTCAATGTCCTTCAGGCCATAAGCCTTTTGCCGAATCCACGCTTCAAATCATACAAGAAGTATTGAGTGGGTATGTTTGGGCCCTCACCAATGCGGGCTTACCCATAGAAATCAATGTGGAGAACCTGAAAGCCTATGAGGAGGCAAGGAAGGAACGGGCCCCCAAGGACGAAGAAGCGGCCTATATGAATCAGGGGAAACGTGCTGAAACCTTCAGGACTGCAACGAGGCGTCTGATCCAGTTTGGCACCGAGCTCGGCATTGATCCGGCTATTCTGGACAATTTTCGCATTCACGAAAAATTTCTTGAAAAGGCGGCTGAGGGCGAGGAATCCCTCAAATATGGGCGTCTTGGGGGTGTACCAGACTATAGAACTATCTACAGATGTGCATGTACCCTCCTTCTCGAAAGCTCTAAGGTCAGGCACCGAAAAAGCAGATGCACGTTGCGCAATGAAGCAGCCGTCATTGCGCTCTGGATGTTCATGCCTCTTCGCCTCACTGACGGGCAACTACGCTGGGGATCCGACATAGATTTTCGTGGTGGCCGCTATTGCATTGATGTCTCGACCAACAAGACTGGCAAGCGGATCATGGTAAGGCTGCATCCCAAGATTGACCAATTCTTTGACGCACTCATTTTGGGGGAACTCAGTCATGATCTTGGACCAGCACAACTTGCTCTAGAAAGAGAGAAACTGGTCAAGAATGAGATGCCGGTGTTCAGAACTTTAGAAGGAAAAATGCTTCATAAGAAATTCCCTTCTCGAACATGGAACAAGCATTTCGGCACCGGCGCTCATATCGCCCGGACCAAGGCGCATACTGAACTTGGCAAGCAAGGGGAGGCTGGTATGAACAGGGCGCTAGCCCTTTGCGCTCAGACCAGTTTCAAAACCCGGTTGCATTATCAGGCAGAAGCCGTAGACGCTGCCATGGTCTCGCAATCCCAGGACATGATGGACGACATGATCGCAGAAGCGATCCTCGACCTCGACTCGTCGGAGGAGGAAGAATGACGCGCATATGATGAGATGAAACACACATCATCATCATAGTCACTTTTTCTAATTGGAAGATCACGATCTAAACTGAAACCGCCCCTTTCGGCCACAACCGAAAGGGGCGGTTTAGCTTTATACGAGCACAGAAACGATAAGCTTTCCCGATCCGATAAGACTCCAAACTCCGCCAAGAATGGTTGCTAGCCAATATCTCCCCCAACGGCCTGGCATAGAACTCTATCGGGTAAACTCCCCAATCTTCCAGCAAATTTTGCAAACATGGCGATCCAGCTTGATCGCGGCAGCGGGACGACGCCGCGATCAATCCGGTCCGCAAGATTCAAACAGTGAAGGACTTGGTCAGACCAGGCGTCGAAATCAACCCCAACCATGGAGATCATGCATGTTTGATGATGATGCCACCAAGACCAGCGGCCAACTGGCCCCAAATTGGCTTGATGATGTGATGCCCGGCGATGTCGTGTTGTTTGCCGATTACCCGCGATATGGGAATTCCAACGAGCTTCCGGAGCCGTCCCCACACCTCGTTTTCAGCCGCCACATGGTCGAAGACAACACCTTTGTTGTTCTCACCGCCGGGGCCGAGATCGGATCACGCGAACAACGGTCGATTGAGATTCACGTCGCACGGACTCAGACGATAAAAGCCGCCGGGCTTACATCGCCAATATCGTTCAACCTTAACCACCGCGTAATCGTTTGCGGGGCCCACGAGGGATATTGCCTGCAGCCGACCGGCTCCGCCGTAATTGGCAAGTTGATAGGCGAGCAACTCACCCGCCTCCAAGCATATCGGACACAGGGCAGGATTCAGACCAATTTGCAATCCTGCCAATGGGCCGCTCAACATCTGTTCCCTCGTGACCCCTCAGACCTGGCTGCCAGGCGGAAATGGATTATCCCCATTCCCTATGCCGTCTCCGAAATGGCCCAGTCTTCAACAGAGATCTAGGTGCGGTCTTTCCTGCCCTCTCAATCGGGGGCAGGACAATCCCTCCCTCGATCCCTTCCATTTTCAGGATATAGGAGAAATCCCATGACGGATATCCAGCATTCCTTCCGCCGTCCACTCGATATTTCGCTCACGCTTCAACAAGAGCGCCGCGAGATTGATCAAGCCGACGAAACTTTGGCTAGCGCAATGACCAAGGCATACGATGTTATCGACATTGTCAACGACATGGCCTTCATCGATCCCGGAGATGCCCGTATCGTTGACACCTGTTTGGCACAGTTCAAGCCCCATATTCTCGAATGCAACATGTTGGGCACGGATTTCCAGTCTGTCGGTACAGCATTGCACGACGCCATTCTCGCGACCCGGGTCAAACCCGAAGACAGGGATGACCGAGATTGTGTCATAGAGCTGCTCCGCTCGATTGTCTTTGGGACAAGGCGGCTGATGTGCTTATTTGCTGCCGACAAGGCAACACAGGCCATCCGCGATACCAAAGGTGCATAGCATTGACCAGCGGGCTCAATCAGCCCGCTGCCCATTCGCCTACCAGTTCAGGTTTTCAAATTATGGCTGAGAAATGCCCAAAAATTGTTGCTCATCATCCCCCTTTCCTTGTTAGGGCTTCAGCAACCATGAAACACAATCATGAGCATGCTTTTGTCCACTATTAACAATAGCAGTATACACGTGGAAATAGACAAAAAGCAGAAATTGAACCCAGGAATCATATGATCTTGGTGTAAAATTCTGCCTCATTTCATCGTGCGTACTGCCGGAAATTGGCGACAAACAACCGTCGCAAGGTTTTCGCAAATTCTATAACCACCCTCTGAACCAACATCGACAGGTTCGTTGAAATATAGCAGAGTTAGAAAAATGCCCGATATTCAATCTTTGTTCGGTCCCATCGATGATGGACACATGGCAGAAATCGCTGGAATGGCACAAAGCCTTCTCAAAGAAAAGTGCCTTAAGGACTTGGAGCTGAAGAGTAAGGCTGTAAAAATCCTGTCTTCTTACATTGGGGACAGCCCGGTCAGTACCAACAGGATAAGCCCCGAAGAAAAAGCTAAAATCCTTCAAGCTTTGCATGACAATAAGCATGAGCTCCAGTATCCAATTTCAGCATTTGTCGTACAGAGACCAGTTAATGATAAACTCAGTGGAAATAAAAAGAGTCGCTGCCTGGAGAGAGGAAAAATTCTTTCTGCTTGGCTGCTTGTTTTAGCATTGCTATTGCTATCCCATAGAGAATCTAAGCTGCACATTATGGACGGCCTTACTAACGCCCGTTTACTGAAAGCAAATAGTGCAGAAGCTCTCGCCAGACCCAAAGATTTTAGTGCGACAAGTTTGGAAGCCCTTCGCGATATGCTTTCCAAAATCATGGAAACCGAATTTCTTGATGAGGCCACAATAAAATATTTCAATGGCGTACTTGCCTTTATAGATTATGCAATTGAAAATCTACCACGCGATCTCAAGATGGTCCAAATCTCCACCTCTGACATCGATGCCTCAACTGCATTTACTCCTCGCCTCCGCGAAGCAGGCGAGGAGGATGAAATAGAAGCCTTACGAAAGTCAATTCTGGAAAATGGCCAGGAAGTGCCAATTGTCGTCCGGCCACATCCTGACCGCAAGGCTGATGATGACCAATATCAACTTGTCTATGGAGCACGGCGCCATGAAGCTATTCACGGACTCGACGACAACCTCATATATGCCATTGTAAAAGAAGATACTGACTTAGAGGTTCTCATTGCACAGGGCAATGAGAACTGTCACCGGAAAAATTTAACTTTCATTGAAAAGGCAGTGTTTGCCGAGCGAGTTCGAAAAGCAAGTGTTGGGCACCAAGAAACAGCAAACGTGATGTCCGCTCTTGGCGTCGATGATACCGAAGCCTCCAAACTCAAACGTGTTTACGACTCCGCAAATGTTTTCATCCATGCAATAGGGCCCGCACCGTCAATAGGACGCCCTCGTTGGGAAGAATTCGCCAGTTTGCTGAAAAATGAACAGAAGCTCCTCCAAGCTAAGGAAATTATCGAAGAAGGGGATTTCAAAGAGCAATCAACCTCCGACAAGCGGTTCATTTTCCTTTTTGAGCGTCTCAAAAACAAGAAACGAGAAAAAGGTGAACGCAAACCCTTGATAGATGGGAATGATGCTGTGGGTCACTATGTGCGTACCGGGGAGTGGACAAACATCCGTATGGACAGTGGCTTTGCCGATTACTTACGTGACCAATGGCAAGAACTGTATTCAGATTATGAAAACGAAAACAAGCGTAAGGCGCAACAAAGCGCTTGATCAAAACATCGGTGGGCGATTTACCAATAAACCTGTCTGTTTCGGTTTGGCGGGAATGGTGGAAGCCGGTGTGTTGGTAGCGGTTTCCGACATATCCTCATAAATTTATGATTCTTGCGAAATCATTGTCGACGACGCCCAAAGTTGGCAGCTGCCAACTTTGGGCGTTGTCACATTTGGTAAGTTTCCCTTGTCCGGGAACTGCAAGGGCGTAGCAGTTACTTGTCCCAAGACATTAGAGCAAGCCCCAACGAAGCGAAATGACCTGTCCCCCAAAGGCCGCGAATACAGTTGCCTGCCAACTGCACATGGCCAACCATTGATTGATTAACGTTCAGAGAATCGAGAACTCCTCGCCGAACTTAGCATGGGTTCTGTTTCACAATTTCGCCCCCTTGGAAATGGCCTGTCACAACAACAGTGACGGGCCGTTTGTTTTTAGAGGTCCATTTAAGTGCACAGCAAACCAGATCAAGCGCGGCAGCGGGACGACGCCGCGCTCGATCCGGTTCGCGATATTCAGATAGAGAAGGATTTGGCCAGCGTCAGAAACAACCCAACCATGGAGATTATCCAATGCTGGATATTCAAAGACCTTCGGCAATCAGTGGGCTCGACAATCTGACTCCCGGCGATGTCGTCCTGTTTGACGAGCCCTCGCCCTTCAGGGATGCGGAGCAGCCGCCAGAACCCTGCCCATTCCTCGTATTTGATCTACACAACCTCAAGAACAACAGATTTGTCATCTTGGCTGCGGAATCCCCTTTCCAATCCTCCGCACGTTGCCCCTTTGACATCTATGTCAATCGAGCGTTTGCGATACGAGCTGCAGGCCTTTCCTCGCCGACCTCCTTCAACCTGCATCACCGTATCATCGTGGTCGATGACCACGAGGGATATTGCCTGCAGACAGACGGCACAGCCGTAACCGGCAAATTAGCGAGTGCAGAGCAAGCTCAGCTCCAAGCCTTCCGGACGCCAGAACGGATCGAAGCAAATCTGCAATCGTGCAAGTGGGCCATGAAACATTTTCTACCTCGCAGGCGCAGCATCTCCGATGCCCGTCGCAAGGTGATCGCCCCGGCTCCCTACTCCCTGCCAGAGCAGCCCCAACCATCAGCCGAGATCTAGGCGATGTCTTTCCGGCCCTTTGTCACGAGGGCCGGACAATTCATCCCTCGCTTCCGACCAACCTTGTTTCCCTTAGGAGAAAGCTAATGACCAACCACCACCATTCTTTCAACAACAGCTCCTTGAGCCTGTACCACACCGTGAAATACGACCAGGCCGAGATCGCTCGGGCTGACGAAACCCAGGCCTTAGCGATGATGATGGCCTACGAGGTGGGTGAAATCACCTACAAAGTCACCAAGCAGACAGACAAGACGTCCGATAGGATTATTGCCCAAACCGAGCGTTTCGAGGGCATGGTCGAGAACTGCGCGATGCCTGATAAGGCATTCCATCACGTTGCCACGGCGCTTCTGGAAACCATTGTCGACATGCCGGTTGAACCCCAGGACAGGGCGCAACACGAAATCGCAACATACAAGCTTCCATCAGTTCCTAAGGCAACCTGACGGCGTACAAATCTCCTCGCTGCCAGACAGGCGATCTAGGCCATTCGTTACCCTCGACTATTCATTTGATCCTCACCAGGGGGCTCAACCGCCCCGCGGGTCCCTCCACCAAAGGCTGGGCACGGGTGTTACCGACAGATACATGCCCTTCGTTCAACGGCGGCAGTCACACCGTCAATGTACATGACCGAACGCCATCGGTGCCCCAAACCGGCAACGTCGACGACGAAAACCTTTCCCTCACATCTGCCCCGCCGATGGGCTGCGAGCGCTCAAGCCGCCACTTCGCCAGCGCATAGCGAATGGCAGGAGCGCATGTAGGTACTGGGCTTTTGCCCGGCAGCGGAATCGACGCCGGGCAAAAGCCCAACCCACTTCTATCAAGGAGCAGAGCGGTCCCGGACTTTCCCACAAGAACAAGGAATAATGACAGATGCTCATCAAGACCGATCACTCTATCCCCAATCAACCCGATAGCTGGAAATGCACACTGAGCTGGGGAGACATAGCCATGTTTCGGTTTCCCCTATCGCTCGGCAGGACAAGGCAGCTCTCGAAAGCCCTGCCCTGCCTCATCCTCGACATCGACGATTTTGCCGAAGATCGTTTTGCCACGTTGGCATATGGCATCGATGCAGACACCACCCCACCAAGCACCTACGAAACTTTGGTTTCCAGGCCGGTAGCATTGGTCAGGGCAGGATTGGAAACCCCTACGCGGTTCGTTGGTCAACACCGCCTCACGGTTTCCCTGCACAACAAGGGCTTTATGCTCGCTGCGGATGGCTCACCCGTTATCGGGAAACTGACCGGAATAGAACGAGCCCGTTTCAGCAAACTGCGCGCCCGCATTCGGGCCGAGGTTGATATCGCAGCGAATTATCGGTCCGAGCGTCGTCGCAAACAAGCATAGCAATTGCCGAAGCCGAAGCATCAGGGGCAAATTGGAAACATATTCTAATATTAGTCAAAATGCAGATCTTATTTTAGAAAATAATTCCATAAATTCGCTTTTCATGCATGAGAATGAACCAATTTTCCGAGACAAGCACGAACGAACTCTTATCGAAACGCCTCCCGGAAGGGCCGCCAAATGGAAGACCAACCATTTACCCCTGAACAGCTTGCAGAACGCTGGCAATGTTCCAAGACCATCGTCCATTCGATGATTGAGGATGGTGTATTAACGTTTTCTCCATCCTCGAAAAGAAACCCATTTGGCTTTCTCGTCCAATCGACGGCCGGGCGCTCTCTTTGTCGGCCGCAAACTTCACGGATCGAGATTGATGCGTCTTGAGAAAACAATTACTGCAGAACGTGTCAGAAAGGCCATTGATGGCCTCTTATTGATCCATGATACATGTCCGCATGAGTCTGACTACAAACTACTGGAAGCACTTGAACAAGAACTTTCCATATTGTGCCGCCAAGACCCGTTTACTAAATATCGTCAAGCAGATCCGCATCAAACTCCAACTGAATAGATTTCACAGCCTCCTGTTTCAGCTTCAAGCTACCAAATTTACCGTATATTTCGCGATCAATATCGTGTCCCATCAGGTATTTGCGCATTTCCTCATCTACATGCGCTTCTTTCAACCGATCTTCAAAGCTGTGTCGCAAGCTACCCAGCGATTGACCCTCGCCAAACAACCCGCGCACTCGAAAGAGCTTGTTAGCATTCGACGAAAGCGTTTTGCGCTTAACCCTGTAATGCGGGAAGCCGTCATTTTCTTTGATCTTTTTGGCAGCTGCAAGCGCAACCCCCACCAAAGGAATTATGCGCTCTGAATTGTGATTTTTAACCGTCTTGCCGGATCGCTTGAAGATCTTGAGATGCGGGATTTCATGATCTAGCTCGATATCCTTGGCGCGCATGGTCAACAGTTCAGCCATGCGAGCACCAGTCTCTACCAATAGATAGGCCAGCAAGCGCACCTCGACATGCATCCCCTCATGCTTTCCAGCTGTCAGAAAAGCCGCTTGAATCTCCTCGACCAAGAATGGTTCCTTGGTTCCTTCCTGGTCGTTATCGAAGGAAAAACCCTCTAGTGGATTCTCATATCCCTTGATTTTCAAATGCGCATGATACTGATTGAGCGGTTTGCGAATGTTGCCAATATGTCGGTTGGCATAGTTTCCGCCAATCTGGCTTTCTGTTGGATGCTGTCCTGTTACCCGCTGAACCAAGTAGTCATAAAACTGGAGGCCCTCGTCCTGACCGATCAGATGGATAGGAGCACGGCCGACCACCTCATGAAATAGATCAATAGACGCCAGCCTTTGCTTCCGCCAATCATCCCGGCCTTCCTGATCTTTTGCTGCAAGCTTTTGCGCCTCAACCGTTTCCATTACGTGTTTTAGGACATCTTCCAGATAAACATCAGGCTCCCCAACCCGTCCCAACAAGGCCGAGACTTCATTCGATCTTGGCTTACCATTCTCGGTTAGCTTTTCAATGCGCCTGACAAGCTCCTCAACGTTCTCGGGCAGGGCAAGTTTATCAGAGGGGATGTAGTCGAAACGCATAGCCTTGGCGCGCGAGATCGCTGCTTCATAACGACGAACGGCCACAGGTGTTGTTTGCCCTTCCATTCGCAATTCGGTCCAGTAATCATCGTCTGCCTTCTCAGTTGCATCGCGGCGCAAGCGCGCCGTGCCCAAATGATCCGTATCGAGAGATCTGCGAATCATGGCTTCATCATAGTGTTTAGCAACATCAACAGGAACGCGCCGTACATAATGCCAGCGCCTCCCACGTTCTTGCAGGTAGCGATCTTCTTTGCGCATCTGGAGACCCATGTTACACAATTCGTTACACAAATTGTTACACAAAATCGCACACACCACAACTGTCCAGGCAAGCCTACCGGCTATCAAGTTGATTTTTATGGAAAATTTAGCATATCAATATCAGGGAAATGGTACAGTCGGGTGGATTTGAACCACCGACCTTCGGAGCCACAATCCGACGCTCTAACCAACTGAGCTACGACTGCACAACACCTGAATGTGGTGGGTTTATTAGGCGGGCTGCGAAGCAAATGCAAGGGCTGATTTGATCTCTGCCCACAGCTTGTCAAAAAAATGTCACTATAGGCAGGCTTTTCCAAAGACTATGCCCGTTCCAAAAGCGAGAAAGGCGCATCATGTCTTGACGCGCCTTTCCTGACTCATAGGTTGATCCGCCTGTTGGTGAAGAGGTCTCTCATGGTCTCGAGAAGAAGCGCGCCCAGTATATGCTCACCACAGATTCTGTCTCGGGCAGCAGGCTCATCCTCGCATAAGGCAAGAAACACTCTATCAGCATGGGTTATCAGCCAGCGATTTTCAGGCTTTCCATGGCCTTGCCAGCAGCCGCTTTCATGGGAACGGTTGCTTCTTCCATGCTCTTGGTCAGGCCGTCCTGAATATCTTTTCCTTGCGCAGACAGGGTTTCGAACTGCTTGGCTGCAAAGCTGGTCTGTAGCTCAATGGCTTCGCTGATGCTCTTGGCGGCGATCAGGCCATTGAGGAAAGAAAAGCCGGCATCCATATTGGCTCTGGCTGCATCCACCATCTTGCCTTGGATATCACGGGAGCTTTCGGTCGCCAGTTCAAAGCTTTTCTCGACAGCACTGGTCTGATCTTCGAAGCTGGATTTTGCCTGTTCATAGAGATCACGGGCATTGGCGATGGATTTCTCAGCGAGATCTGTCATCTCATGGGATGCAAGCGACGTTGGCATGTCAAAGGATGGCATCGCAAACAGACCGGCGGCAACAGCGGGTGCTTCCCCAGCAGTTTTGCGCGCCTTTGGAGCTGCGGCCTTGGGTTCGGCGGCTGGCGTCTTGGCTTCCTCGGCGGGACTAGCCGCGGCAGCAGCCTTGACATCCTTGGACGAAGTGGCCGCGGCAGCAGCCTTGGCCGGGGCCTTTTTACGAACGGGCGCTTTCTTGGCGGCGGTGGTCATGGATCATCTCCGTTTGTGCAGGTTCAGCGCATTGTTGTTGCACACTCTTAAGGCATGCAAGCGCACGCTCTGCATGGAACACTGAAGCCAATACACGCAACGGGAGGCTTCGAATGGAGTCAGGTGGTCTTTGTGGAATTCCGGGACATAAGCCTCTGCGACTCAGTCTCCAAAGTCTGTGCTTGGAAATTCAGATCTGGCGCAGGATCCTTCGACCGGTTCCTTGCTTAAAGCTGACTGGGTCGACAAGCTCGCAAACGCCATTCTTTGCAAAGCTGCAAAGTGCTGTGCCAGATTGTTCCGCATATCAAGCTGCAGCAACCCACATCCTCTCTCCTGACCGCCCTTCAAGAGCGACGCATTCGCGCGCTTTTGTCAGATCAGGATGCTATTGTGCAGCGCCATTGAAGATAGCCCTGCACAACAACCGGTCGCTCATCTCCGATCAGGCTTTCGCCGGAATCAGTCTTTTTTGGTCGCGTCGACTGCGGTTTTGGTTGCGGCTTCGCCAAGTTCGCGTGCCACTTCACCGAAGCGCTGCATCTGGGACTGGACATATTTGGTCTGCAGTTCCAGAACTTCTTGAATGTCTTTGGCTTTTACCAGATTGGTTGCCAGATCGAAGGAGGCATTCATGCTCTCTTCGGTCGCAGCCAGTGCTTTCTTGTTGAGGTCAACAGCGCCATTGCGCATGCTTTCGGCAGAGGTTTCAGCCTTGGATGCCGCTTCGCTGGCTGCAGAGGCAAACTCGTCATAAGCCTTGCGAGCCTGCTCGACGCCTTTTTCTGCCATTTCACGAACCTGTGCCGGAACTTCAAAATTTTCTGGGGTCTTCATCATGTGTCTATCTCCTGATCTGAGTGAGTGACCTGAAATCTCATTGTGCAGCGCAATATATCAGAATAAATTGTGCACTGCAACAAGAAAATTTCTTGGGATCTTTTCGGCTTCGCCGCTGCGTCAAACAAGGAACATTCTATGCAAGTGATTGTTGCGTTGCGATGAAGCTTGCCGCACTTTCTTCGCACATGCAACGAAAGGACGCGCATTCATCCCAAATAACGTGCATAGGATTTGGGTTGAACTTATACTAGAATTGACTGCAAGCCGACCGCAAACGGGGAGATTAACCATCCCAGTCGGTTTCGCGCCCCTTTCACAGGGATTTGTTGGACCTGACCCAAAAGAGACTGTATTTACATATTATTAATCTATTGCCACCGCGCCTGCTGCTGATCGGCGAGACGCTGAACACTGACTGAAGACAAAGACCTGCATCCATGGAATTTACTCGCCCGGCCAGTTTGGCCATGCCTTATCTGACGCTGACCGCGCATCCGACCATCGGAGCGGTTCTGCTCGATTCGCGCCCTGCCTGGGTGTGGAATGGCGAGGGCAACCGGATTCTGTGGGCCAATGCGGCTGGTCTGGCCTTCTTTGGTGAGGTCAGCATGGACGCCATGCTGAACCGCAGCTTCGGTGACGTACACCCGGCAAGACGCCATCTGGCGCGGCTGGTCCGCAACGCCCGGTCCAATGCACCGATGCTTGATCGATTGCGCTTTTTCCTCGGCGCCGAGGCCATCACCTGCAATTGCCTTTGCAAACGACTAGAGGTCGAGGGTGAAGGGGTTTTGCTGGTGATTGCCACCGATTATCCGGCGCTTGGCAACGATGACGTGGAGCGTGGTCAGGCCCTGCTTGAGGCTTTATCCGCTGAACAGGACATTGCGGCGGCCTGCCTTGATGACCAGCTCGCCCCGCTGGCCAAGTCCGGGGCGATTGATGCCATTCTGTCCGATCAGGACATCATCAAGGGGTTGGCATCCGGAGCCAACACGCCTTTGCGCCTCGTCTCGAAACCGCTGGGTGAGGAGGAAGCAAGCCCGGTGACGACACTCGTGCGCATCGGCGACGCAGAGCATACACGCTATTTGCTGGTCCACTATCAAGGCCAGAGCGAAGCGGATCGCCGGGCCGAAGACCATGCTCTGCTGATGGCGGAACTTGGCGATAGCGCCGAAGCCGAATCCGAGCAATCAGCCATTGATCAGGGCGCCGATGTTTTTGCCTCTACCTTCGGCATGCATGATGTGGCCCGAGGCATGGAGCATTTGAAGGCCGAGCTGGAAAAGGTAGACAAGGCCAGGGACAGCGATCTGACCCCGTTCCATGAGGATGGCTCGGCGGACAAACCGGTGCCCCCCTCCCCCGATCCGGCCATAGGGTCAAACATCTACACTTTGCCGCGCGCAGCTGATCGAGGGGCCGCAAAACAGAAACCGGATATCGAGCCCTCTGGCGGGACAGGTCCGGAGCGCAAGGCGCCACCTGAAGCGGATGCGCAGTCGCTGGCCGATGCGCTGGACAAGGGTGGCATCTATCATTTCGTGTGGGAAAGCGATGAAGTGGGCCGCTTCAGTTATGTCTCAAAGGATCTGGCCAAAGCGGTCGGCCCGGACAATGCGGCCATCATTGGCAAGACATGGCAGGAACTGGCCGACGGCCTGGAAATGGATATGGAAGGGACCATCTCGCGTGCCTTCGAGAGCCGCGACACCTGGGTGGGGCTGACCGTCCAATGGCCCGTCGCTGGACTAGCAACAAGGGTCGAGGTTGAGTTGACCGGCTTGCCGATCTTCGGGCGGTATCACGGCTTCAAGGGGTTTCGTGGCTTTGGCATGTGCAATACCAAGCTCAAACGCAGCGACGGGCGCAACGAAGGACCTGCTGATGCGCCGTTACAAAGCGACACAAACCGCCATCAGAGCGACACAACGTTGCCACAGTTTCACGACAATCGAGAAATAATGTCAGAAGAATTGCTGCGCGCGGTCAACGACGCCGTCGCTGCAGCTGAGTCCCTGATTTCGCCAGATGTGGGCAGCAACAAAGAGGCGCTGACGCCACATTCGGATCCGAATGGAGACCGCGCCATGTCTGATGACCAGATTGAGACTGGAGGCAACGAGCAAAATTTTGCCCCTTCGGGCCTTGGCGCGTCGCAGATTCACGCATCGAGCGGCGGCGACGATACGAACACCGGCGGCCCTGCCTCACCTTCGGACGATCAAGCAAGCAAGGGTCAAGGTCCTGACCCCTATCACCGGGTGCGCGATTTGTTGACCGAGTCCGCGCATGGGGTGAAGGCTTTCGAACCAACGAAACCACAAATGCCAGAGCCTCCTGCAAAAGACGGTCAGGCCCTGAGCGATGGCGAAAAGGATGCGTTCGACGAAATTGCCGCGGCTCTGGGCGGGTCTGAGTTCGATCACAGCCTGCCGGAAGAGGAAATCGACGAGGACTACGAAGAGTTCGACGATCCAATTGCCACAATGGATGACGATACAGATGACAAGGCTGGCGACCTGCCGTCAATGGACCGCTTGACCGCCAAGGCAACCGACAAAATCGCGGACAATCCAGATATTGATCAGGCACGACTTCAGCAGGCGCTTCAGACCCGTTCTCAAGGGGATGCGACCCTGAAATCTGCGGCCAGCTCAGCCTTCCGCGAGATTTTCGCGATGGACCCAGCCTTCCGCCATATGCGTGAGCGGCTGGCACAGGCCGCTGATAAATCCAAGTCGCCGGCAACAGCCCAGACCGAACAGGCGCGTGAACATCAAAAACTGCTTGAAGCGGTGCAAGCCCTTGCCGATGGCGGGGATCTGCATGCCGCAAAAGCACCTGAAGAGCGGCCCGATAGTCCCGAACAGATTGGCGTGGTTGCGGCATCTCAAGAGCCTGAGGCTGTCGCGGTTGGAGAGGATACAGAAGCTACAGAAGATGTAGGCGCTGCACTGGCGGATCAGCCCCAAGACGAAGCATTGGCGCTCGATCTGCCCGAAGCCACATCCGCAGAACAGGATCTGGAGCTGGCCGAGCTGGAATTGCTTGATGGTGTCACCGACACTGTGTCAATCGTAGAGGAAACAGAGGAGCCGGACAGTGACACGGCTGACACCTCAGCTGCACCATCGCAGGCCTTGGCAGCGGCAACGGCTGCTGCATCAATGGCCGGAGCCAGCCTCTGGGATCGCGCGGATAAGACCTCGCCGCTCATCGATCTGTTGAACAAACTGTCGGTTGCGATGATTGTTTCCGCAGACAATCGCATTCTGTTTGCCTCGCGCAAGGCCCTGTCCTTGTTGGGCTTTGACAGCGCTTCAGCATTGGAAGAGGCCGGAGGCATGGAAGGTCTGTTTTCCGGTCGGCCGGGGGACTGGCTGACAAAAACCAATGGCCGCACCACCCTGCGTGGGGCAGGTGCCCGACCGTTCTCGGCATTGGCCACCATTTCTTCGATCAATTGGGGCGATATTCCGGCCGCGTTGCTCAGTTTCGAGGAAGCGCCCGATCAACCCCAAGCGATGGGCATTTCGGAAGAAGACGAAAAGATTGCCGAACTGGAAGCCATTCTCGACACCGCCACCGACGGCGTTGTGGTTCTGGATGGCGATGGACATGTGTTGCGGATGAACCACAGCGCCGAAGCCCTGTTCGAGGTGGATCGCCATGAAGTGGCGGGTGGCAGCTTCCTTGGCTTGCTGGCTGAGGAAAGTCACAAGACCGCAATCGATTATCTCAACAGTCTGAGCAAGAATGGCCTTGCTAGCGTTTTGAATGACGGACGCGATGTGATCGGCGTGATTGCATCGGGCGGCCTCATTCCGCTTCACGTCACCATGGGCCGGGTGAATATTCCAGGCACCGAGCGCTTCTGCGCGGTGCTGCGCGACAATAGCCAGCACAAGCGCTCGGAAGAGGAACTGTTGACGGGGAAAATCCTCGCCGAGAATGCCAACAAGCAGAAATCGACCTTCCTTGCCAAGGTCAGCCACGAAATCCGCACACCGCTCAATGCCATTATCGGCTTTGCAGAGGTAATGATGGAGGAACGCTTCGGCCCTGTTGGCAGTGAACGCTACAAGGATTATCTCAGAGACATCAAGACCTCCGGCAATCACATCATGAGCCTGATCAATGACCTTCTGGACTTGTCCAAGGTGGAAGCAGGCAAGATGGACTTGCAGTTCGAGGCGACGCATCTCAATCGGCTTGTGGCAGAGACTGTCAGCCTGATGCAGCAACAGGCAAACCGACAGCACATCATCATCCGGACGTCGCTGGCCTCAGAGTTGCCCCAGATTGCAGGCGACCAGCGTTCCCTGCGCCAGATCGTGCTCAATCTACTATCGAACGCCGTGAAATTTACCCATGCTGGCGGGCAGGTGATCCTGTCGACGGTGCATGAGGAGAATGGCGATGTGGTGCTGCGAATCCGCGACACCGGTATCGGCATGAGCGAGAAGGATCTGGTGACGGCGCTTGAGCCATTCCGGCAGGTTTCCTCCGTGCGCGATTCCGCTCAAGGCACTGGGCTCGGCCTACCATTGACCAAGGCGTTAGTAGAGGCCAATCGCGGATGTCTGACCCTGAAAAGCAAGCCGGGTGAAGGCACACTGGTCGAAGTCAGCTTCCCGGCAGAGCGCGTGGTGGAGCCGCAGGACTAAGCTCGGCTCCGGTCCCTTATACAACGAAAACAAACCTGCCTAGGACCAGGCCTTACGCAGTCGCTTGCAGGCTTCTGTCACGTCGGCCCGATCTCGAGGGGATGTAGCGCACAGGCGAATACCGTCAGACAACATGCGGCCAGCACAGAAGGTCGAGGCAGGCACGATTTCAACACCAGCAGCACGCGCCTTGGCGGCAGCCTGATCACCGCTCAAGCCGGCAAAAGGGCTGTCTTGTCCCGCTCCGATCCAGAGATGGGGGGCGGCGGGCTTGCGCCCTAAGGGCGGCAAACCGAGCTTGCGTCTGACAAGGCTTTGCCGCGTCCTTGCCTCCTGCCGTTGCCACTCCATATGCCGGTTGATCTCACCGCTTTCGATCCAGTGGCAGCAAAGCTCCAGCATGATCGGAGCGGCCATCCAACTGGTAACATGGACCAGTTCATCGATGGCGAAATTCTGCTCCGGTAGCCGCGCCTCATTGCCCTCAAGCATCGGAATGACAAAGCCGAAGCGTGGCCCCGGAGCCACCAGTTTCGACAGCCCCCCGACCAATATTGAGCGCCCCGCCAATTGCAGGCTGAGCGGCGGTTCCTTGGTGAAGCCACCATAGACATCTTCCTCGATCACCAAGAGGTCGAGCTTTTCGGCCAATGCGACAATGGCGGCCCGGCGGTCGGCATCCATGGTCGCACCAGTGGGATTTTGCAGGATCGGGCTGATGACCAAAGTTCGCGCCCCACTGGCCCGCGCGGCACGGTCAAGATCGGCGGGAAGAATGCCCTTCTCATCCATGGCAACCGGCACCAGCCGCAGGCCCATCTGACGGGCGGCGATCTTCATGCCCGGAAAGGTCAATTCCTCGACCAACACCGGCAGGTCGGGCTTGGCGATCCATTGCAGAGCGGCAAACAAAGCCGCTTGCGCCCCGGCACAGGGGAACATGTCGCTTTGGCGTGGGTGAAAGCCACGCGGCTGATAGAATTGGCCAATGGCACTGCGGCATCGTTGCATCAGGTCCGGGGTAGGATAGTCCATGATGTCGGACAGATTATCCCGCGCCAGCAGGGTGGCAAAGCTCTGGCGCAAATCCTCGCTGGAAAAAGCCCGTGCCGGAACAATGGTCGACAGATCGATCGTGTCGTGATTGCCGCCTTTGTCGATGGCATAGAGCTGGACCGCATCATTGCCCGGCAGCACATAGGTGCCACGCCCCACTTCCCCGGTGATCAAGCGCAGGCGGGTTGCTTCGCGAAACGCCTCGGTGACCGTTGAGAGGTTGACCTGAAGTGACCAGGCAAGATCCCGCTGGGTGGGCAGACGCGTGCCCGGCGGCAAGGCGCCACTCTGGATGTCGCGCTGCATGGCGGCAACAATGGCGCGATATTTCGGCCCGGCGAAATCGCCCAGCTCCGGGCACCATTTGGCCTGCTTGTCCTTCATGGGCACACCTGTCTCACCTTTCCAGATCGTCGCTTTGATTGTATGGCAGACAATAATCATTGCATCCCATACAATATATAAGTTGTCCCATACAATATCCTTTGTCATGCTTTTTGCAAGAGCGTTGGATCGC
Source organism: Cohaesibacter intestini (assembly GCF_003324485.1). Classification (NCBI taxonomy): domain Bacteria; kingdom Pseudomonadati; phylum Pseudomonadota; class Alphaproteobacteria; order Hyphomicrobiales; family Cohaesibacteraceae; genus Cohaesibacter; species Cohaesibacter intestini. The sequence continues at coordinate 24,025 of NZ_QODK01000007.1, forward strand.
CATGCGGGCAAAAAAGCCACCGGGCAGGTCCACCATAAAAGCATCGCCAAAAAAGGACCATCATCATGCTCAGTTGTCGGGATTTCGAACGCGCCGAGGAACTGGTTTACCGCGCCATGAAACCAACCCCTTGTTACAATTGGCCTCTGCTGGCCGAGGCGTTGGGGGCCAATGTCTGGATGAAGCATGAAAATCACACCCCGACTGGCGCCTTCAAGGTGCGTGGCGGTTTGGTCTATGCCAATCGCTACAAGGCCCGTTTCCCTGAAGCCGAAGGGTTGATTTCCGCCACGCGCGGCAATCACGGTCAGAGCCTTGCCTTCGCCGCCCGCGTTGAGGGTCTGCATGCCACCATCGTCGTGCCCCATGGCAATTCGGCAGAAAAGAATGCGGCCATGAAGAGTTTTGGCGCAACCCTGATCGAGGAAGGGGATGACTTTGATCTGGCCTGTGGCTGTGCGCGAAGCATGGCAGAGCGGGATGGATTGCACATGGTGCCCTCTTTCCATGAGGATCTGGTGGCAGGCGTCGGCACCTATGCCTATGAAATGATGCGCCAGCATGCGGATTTTGATGCGATCTATGTGCCGATTGGCAAGGGCTCGGGCATCTGCGGCATGATCGAGGCGCGCAATGCCCTCAATCTCAAGACCAAAATTGTCGGGGTGGTCTCTGACCGGGCCGATGGCTATGCCCGCTCCTTCGAATGCGGCACGCTGACCGAAGCCGAGCGCAGCGACACCTTTGCCGATGGCATGGCGGTCCGCTGCCCCGATGCTGACGCTCTTGATATCGTGATGAAGGGGGCTGATCATATTGTCCGGGTCGATGATGACAGCATCGCCAAGGCAATCCGGTTGATCTATCGTGCCACCCACAATCTGGCAGAAGGAGCGGGCGCTGCATCTCTGGCGGCCCTGATGATCGAGAAAGACAAAATGGCGGGCAAGAAGGTCGGTGTTGTCCTGTCAGGCCAGAATATCGACTCCGACTGGATGGCTGATGTCCTGTCCGGTCACACGCCAACGGTTTGACCAGCTGACCGTTTGAGGCGGTTACTGACCAAGAACGGCCGCTGACCGGGCGTAAAACCAGCCGTTGATCAGGATTGATGCAGGGCCCTGCGCTCCCCATGATCCAACAGGCCCGGTGAGCACTGTGGGGGGAGCACCTTTCGTCCAGACCGGGCGAAAGGTGTTTTCTCATTTGACGACTCGTTCAGATGCAGCGGCCCCCATCCACCTCCAGCGCCACGCCGGTGATGAAATTGGCTTCGTCCGAGGCCAGATAGAGCGCAGCATTGGCGATGTCCTCTGGCGTTGACAGGCGGCCGATGGGGATCGAGTTCTTGAATAGATCACGTTTCTCTGGCGTATCTTCCCCCATGAAGAGATGCAGCATGCCGGTTTCGCCAGCCACCGGGCAGAGAGCATTGACGCGGATCTTGTCCGGAGCAAATTCGATGGCGAGGCTTTTGGTCAGGGAAATGGCGGCCCCCTTCGAGCTGTTATAGACCACCAAACCGGGGCGCGGCCGCAAACCCGCGGTGGAAGCGGTGTTGATGATCACCCCGCCGCCCTTTTCCCGCATGATGGGCACCACCCGCCGTGTGGCGAGAAAGATTGCCTTCACATTGACATCATAGATCCGATCAAACATCGCTTCGTCGACATCCATGAAGGGCATGTTGCAATGGGTGTAGCCTGCATTATTGACCAGAATATCCGGGCCACCGAAATCCTCCGCAGCGCTGACCATGCGGTCAACAGCGTCCTTTTGCGACACATCAGCCACGATCGCGGTACCGCCAATATCGGCGGCGACCTCTCGGGCTGCGTCGCCATTAAGGTCGGCGACGACGACCTTGGCCCCTTCGGCAGCGAAGCGCCGCGCAATGCCTTCACCAAAGCCAGACGCAGCTCCCGTGACGATGGCAACCTTGCCTTCCAGTCTTTTGGACCCTTTGTCCGCTGTCATTCTGTTTCCTCCCATTATCCGGCTATTGCCGGACCTTTTCCTATCGTGTTCGACCGTTTTTCGGCCGTTATCAGGCCTTTAGCCGTGTTTCATGATGATTGTCTTGAGTGCAGACATGTCCAACAGGCTCGCCATGCCCTTCTCGCGCCCATGGCCGGATTTTTTGAAACCGCCAAATGGCAGCTCAACGCCACCCCCTGCCCCGTAGCCATTGATGAAAACTTGCCCGGCCCGCACGGCACGGGCCATGCGCATGGATCGGGCAGCATCCCGTGTCCAGACACCGGCAACCAGTCCGAAGGGGGTGCCATTGGCCAGATCGATGGCTTCCTGCTCATCCCTGAAGGGGATCATCGACAGGACCGGCCCGAAAATCTCATCCTGTGCCAGCGGGTGACTGTTCGGTACAGGGCCAAACAGGGTGGGGGCTGCATAGAAGCCGCCATCAGGAGCATCAGAGGCGACTGAGCCTGCAGCCAGCACGGGAATGTCCCGGTCGGCGGCAAGCTGCATGAAACTGTCGATCCGATCGGCCTGACCGCTGGAAATAAGAGGTCCGAGATCCGCGTCCCGGTCGTGCCGATCCGCTGTCAGGGCATTGAAGCGGGTGATCAATTGCTCCTCAACCGCATCCCACAGGCTTTGATGCACCAACAGGCGCGATCCGGCAGAACAAGTCTGGCCGGCATTCTGGATGATGGCGTTGGTCACCACCGGCATGGCCTCTTGCAAATCCGCATCTTCAAATAGGATTTGCGGGCTTTTACCGCCCAACTCCAGCGTCGTGCCGACATGATTGTCGGCGGCTGCCTTCTGGACCAAAGTGCCAACCGTGGGAGAACCGGTGAAGGTGAGAAAATCGATCCCCGGATGACCGGACAGAGCACTGCCTGCCTCTTCCCCATGGCCGGTGACCACATTCAGAACGCCCGGAGGAATGCCCGCTTCATCGGCCAACTCAGCCATGCGCAGAATCGACAGGCACGCTTCCTCGGCAGGCTTGATAACCAGACAATTTCCCATCGCCAATGCCGCACCAATGACCCGAGCCCCGATCTGGGCGGGATAGTTCCATGGCACGATGGAGCCGACCACCCCATGGGGTTCGCGCAGGGTGAGCGCCGTAAACCCGTCCAGCATCGGGATGGTGTCACCCATGATCTTGTCTGCCGCACCACCGTAAAATTCGAAATAACGAGCGGCCATGGTGATATCGGCGTCAGCCTGGCGCAGTGGCTTGCCGGTGTCTCGACTTTCCAGCGCGGCGAGTTCCTCATGATGCTCGTCCACCAGCAGTGCGAGGCGGGAGAGGCAACGTCCGCGCTGGGTTGCCGTCATGCGGCTCCATATCCGCCCCTCGAAGGCCTTGCGGGCGGCGGCAACCGCTTCATCGACGTCGGGCTTGGTGGAGCGGGCGATCTGGCAGAAGGCTTGACCATCGGACGGACAGATGAGGTCAAGCAGCTTGCCGCTGGCTGCAGGCACGGCCTCTCCGTCAATCAGGTTGGCCCAGACCTTGCCCTGGGCAATAGAGCCCGCTCTCTTTGCAAGCGTTTCTGTCATCTTTGCCTCCCTACTCATCAGACAGCTGGGGGAGAGTGTGCGCCGAGACAAGGCCGAGAGCAAGGGTGACTTTTCAAAGTTTCAGGTGGTCTGATCAGAAAAACAATTCCGGCTCAGCAAGCATCAAATGCTGGATCAGCAGGATTGTCTTGGCGTCGCGTAATTGGCCTTGCAGGGCCGCTTCGCCAAGTTCGTCAAGAGCGATTTCCTCGACGATGATGTCCTCGCCTTCATGGTCAAGGCCGCCCCCTTCATGGACCCGATCATCGAGCGTGTAGCAGGCAAGATAGGCATCAATGGTTTCGGTCAAGGTGCCCGGTGAGGCATAGAAACGGGTGACATGTTCCAGCTCGTGAATGGCAAAGCCCAGCTCCTCTTCCGCCTCACGCAGGACGGCCCCTTCGGGGCTTTCTCCGGGATCGACCAGACCGGCAGCGACTTCCAGCAGCATTGGGTCTTTCTCCCCATTGGCCAAAGCGCCGATCCGCAATTGACGCACGAGCAAAGCCACGCGGCGCGCGCGATCAACTGGTAGAACGGCAATCGCACTGCCATGGTCATGAATTTCGCGTGTTACATGATGAACCGTGCCGGATGTGTCTGTGTAGCGCACCGTGCATTTAGAGAGGGTGACAAAGCCATCATACTGAATTTCACTCTCAGTGATGGCAGGGTCGGTGCGATCCTTGCGCGGCAGGAACCGGTCGGACATGGCTGTCTGTCTTTCTGTTGCATCATTTGCCAGCCAGTCGCCCCAATCCCCCATGCGGGCATGTGGCGGCCTGCTCGGGATCGTTCAGGCTTGTTCAGCGTGGCCCGAACAACAGGGTTCGGGTCTCAAAGCCGGAAGCAATGGAGCGACCAAGCAGATTGGCGACTTGCTGCAACGGACTTACCTGATCTTGGGGCCCTTTGAAAGCCTCTCCTTGCCCAGACTGGGCATTATAGGCGGGTCCCATCATCATATGCCCACCCATCGCAAGCGCCGCTGTCTGGGCCGTCAGCTCCGAGGGACCGAAAGCGGCCACAGACCACGCCACCTTGCCGGTCAGGTATAGCTTGTCCAGCGTGGTCAAAAAGGGACGCAACTCATTGGCATTGCTGGTCGGCTGCTCGCCGTCCGTGCCGAGGATGAACAACAAGGCTCGGCAGCTTTCGGGAATGATCCCATATTGGCGAAAGGCATAGAACCATTCGATGTCACTGGCCCGATCCAGCGCAAACTGAACGCCCGTTCCTCTTTCATTACAAAGATCAAGGAATTGACGCGCCCGGTCTTCGTCGGCTTCGTCGCCATCACGAGGCAGGATCTGATCGAGCCGGATTTGGAGTGAATCCACAGTTTCAGCAGCCAGCAACCGGTCGACTTCTGTCAGGTCGATGCCCGTTGCCGGATTGATGTCCAGTTCCAACTGAAGTCCAAATCCACCGTCGGTCGCATCCCTGATCATGGCGATCGTCGGCAACAAGGCGTCCAGTTGAGACATTGCAATGCCCGTGTCGTCGCGCACAGAGAAGGAATAAAGAGAAGCACCGGCCTCTTTTGCAGCGCGCGCGCTGGCAACCAGTTCATCAGGCTTGATGGGCAGGGCGAGACAATCCCGTTTGGAGCGGCGAATTCCATTGGCTGCATAGGACAGAACCACGGGCTTGGGCATACCGAAAAACATGTTATTTCAACGTCGTGGCTAGTGGTAAACAGAATTAATTCAAAACACGAATTCAATCCTATTCATTTCACACGTGAGGTAAACGCGAATCTTTCCAAAGAGCAACATATCGTTGCATTTTTGGCATTTTTCCCCATTTGCCGGGTGAAGGCGTGTTCCTTTTTGGCTATTTTCTGCACTTTTCCGGCAGTTGCGGCTCAAACTGTGGCAAATACAATTGGTCCTTCCAGTGCATAGCCTCCTCACCTTTTGCCAAACCCGATCAACTTTTGTATGAAAGGGCTGAGACAAGCGGACGGCACCGTTTGCCAATGCATTCGATAGCTTGAACCAAAAGTACAGACATGAAACTCGATGATTTGCGACAATTGCTATGGGATGCCTATCCCGGCCTTTCCCCTCAGATGAAGGTCGCGGCTTCCTATGTGCTCGACAATCCGGCCGATGTCGCTTTCAAGTCTGTGCGACAGCTGGCCAAAGCAGCCGACGTGCACCCCTCCACCATCGTGCGGCTGGCTCAGGTTGCTGGCTTTTCTACTTTTGATCCCTTCCGCTCGGTCTTTCAGGAAGGTGTGCAGGTACAGGAAGTGCGGCTGGATGAGCGCGCCGCAGCTCTGCAAAAGGGCGGCAAATGGGGAGAAGGCTCGGATGCTTTTGTCGAAATCGGACAGGCTACGCTGAGCAATCTGACCAGTTTGTTTCAGCCCAACACCCTGAAATCAGTACAACGGATCGCCAATGCCATTCTGGAGGCTGACCGGGTTTACGTCTCAGGCTATCGCTCGTCCTTCGCCTTTGCGCACTATCTCGCTTATGCTGGCAAAATTGCCCTGCCTTCGATCCAATTGCTGGAAAGCCCCGACGGATCTCATTTTGACATGCTGGGACAGGCAGGACCAAGAGACCTGATCATCCTGTTCACCTTCGCCCCTTATGCATCAGAGGGCGGGCGGCTTCTAACAGTCGCCAAGAAGCGAGGCTGCAAGATCGTCGCGATCACCGATACCATGTCCTCACCAGCTGTGCCCTATGCTGACATGGGATTGTTCGTGCCGATGACCGGGCCGCAGCTTTTGCCCTCTCTGGTCCCGGCAGCGTCTGCTTGCGAGCTTATCCTTGCGGAATGCACCCGGCTGGGTGGTGACGGCGTGGTCAGCAATCTCAGAAGCTTTCGGGATCAAGTCCATGCGGTCGACGGCTATCTCAATCCGGTCGACCCATCCCATGACCTTGAAGACGAGGATGACGAAGAGCGCTTTCCTGACTGACCCTCCCTATATCCAGCCTTGCCACAATCGAAGAGGTGAACAGGTTTGCCAGCTCATTCGGGAGTGATTCGTCTTAAACACCATGGTTAAACGTTATCCCAATGCGGCTCTTTTATTTTCTATCTGGGGCTTGACAGACAATCTCAATCAACCGTCCGGGAAAAGAAAGACTTTACCCACAGGCAATAAATTCAATTAAAGAGTGCATTTATTTTATGCTGCACGGTAAAATATTTCAGGGCATTCCAGGATTGGCACAACCAGAGATCGGTCCCGTTATTTCAATTGGATACTGCATCCAACGTTCAATTTCCTTGAAACTTCAAGTATATGCGTAGTTTCGAATTTATCAGGGGGGAAATTTTTGTTGGTGATTTATCGATTAAGTTATGTCTCGATATATTATACCTAATTTAGTTATGTATAGACATAAAAATGCACAACCCTTGCTACAACCAAGGCGTTATTTTTTTCCTACAAAATGGACAGATCAGACAAAATTTTCCTCCTCTAACCATTCGCATTGCAGCCTTCAAAGGAGATGGCTAGATTCTAGTTATAAGATATTCATTACTACTCCACGTAGACGTTGTGAGGATTGTCATGGGCCGACCAAAAGAATTCGATTATGAAAACGTGCTCGATGCAGCAACGGAAACTTTCTGGGCAGACGGGGTTGCCAGAACATCCATCAGTTCACTTGTTGAATCGATGCATATCCAAAGATCAAGTTTTTACAATAGCTTTGCATCCAAGGAGCGGATTTTGGGTTTGGTGCTTGAGCGCTATGTAAAGGCAAATCCCCTCAATATACTGATCAATGCGCGCACCGAAATGGAAGCCAAGGAACCAGAGCATGCGGCGATAGATCTGATCCTGGATTTTAGCTATTTCCTGTCCCAGAAGGGCGCTGGAAGAGGCTGCCTGTTGTTGAACGGTTTGAGCGAACTCACGGTCAAAGATGGCGAATGCTATGAAATTTATCAGGACTATTACGTACAGCTAACCGGCGGTCTTTCCGTTCTCCTTGAACGACTTGATAGAGAAAAATCTTCGGATCAGGGCAAGTCCAAGTTGAGTCTGGATCATATGATGGGGATCCTGCTTGGTATGAGCCATTATTCGAAACTCGACTGTACAGAACAACGCCTCGCAAATATGGGTCTTGACTTGCTTTCCGGGCTTTCCCCGAACTTCACCGATGCGTTGGTTTCCGAGCAAGAAAGAGTTCATGAAGACAGCAAGGAATTGATGCAGGCCTGACCCTTGATCTCCGGTGATTTCCTCTAACTTCTTCTGGCAAAGATGCGACAGTTTGCTGAATGCGCGAATTTCGGTTCGCGCATTTTTTTTGCCTCAGATGCAGGCCGCCTTTCGGATGCCTGAAACGATTGCAGATATTCACATTTTGTTCTCTTTTTGCCCGAAAGGCTTCGAAAAGCCCGTCTGATGCTTGAAATTGTGGCTCTGCTTGGTCAGTGTCGGGACTGCGATTCCACGAAGGAAGCGTGTGTGATTCCGGTTCGAGGGTAAGACTGTCGTGGAATGGTCCGATCAACAGGCCGCCGCTTTGGATGCGGTCAATCAATGGATAAAGAAGGGTGATGCGCCGATTTTCCGCCTGTTCGGCTATGCGGGCACGGGCAAGACCACCCTTGCCAAGCATTTGGCGCAAGGGGTCGATGGGGAAGTCCTGTTCGGCGCTTTTACAGGCAAGGCGGCACAGGTCTTGCGGCAAAAGGGATGCCCGGGAGCCAGCACGATCCATGCGATGATCTATCGGCCGGACAGTCGCGATGACGATGACGAGGCCGAAAGCGATGTTCCTGCCTTTGTCATCAATCGGGATAGCCCGGCTCACGACGCGGATCTGATCATCATTGACGAATGCTCGATGGTCGATGAAATGCTGGGTTCCGACTTGCTGTCCTTTGGCAAGCCGGTGTTGGTTCTAGGCGATCCCGCCCAGTTGCCCCCCGTTTCTGGCGGTGGCTATTTCACCGATGACGAACCGGACATGATGCTGACGGAAATTCACCGTCAGGCGCGGGACAATCCGATCATTCGACTGGCACAGGATGTGCGCGAAGGCAACACGCTGGATTATGGCGACTATGACACGGTAAAAGTGATCCATCGCCGCGATCTGGAAACGGACAAGGTTCTGCAAGCCGATCAGGTGTTGGTTGGCCGCAATGTCACCCGGCAGCGCTATAACAATCGCCTGCGAGAGCTGAAGTCGTTTGACAGCCCCTACCCTCAGGTCGGCGACAAGCTTGTTTGTCTGCGCAACAACCACCAGAAGGGCCTGTTGAATGGCGGCATCTGGCTGGTCGACAAGGTGACCAGCCGGACCGGCAAGGATATCAAGATGCGGGTCAGTCCGGAAATCGGGCATGAATTGTCCGGCAGGGTTCCTCTGAAGGTGCCCAAAGCGCTGTTCGAGGAACATGGGGGCGAAATTCCCTGGACGGTTCGCAAGCAAGGGGATTCATTTGATTATGGCTATGCGCTGACCGTGCATAAGTCACAAGGTTCCCAATGGAACGACGTGATGCTGTTTGATGAAAGCTGGGCCTTCCGCGATCACCGCCACAGATGGCTCTATACAGGCATCACACGGGCCGCGGAGACGCTGACAATCGTCCGCTAATCGAAGCTTTTCTGACTGTAGGGCGGTCTGATTCTGATGCGGTCAGGCGAAGGCGGTTGGCATGGCAACCCCGGACTGGCCTTGCTCTGGCGTTCCGTCGCCGGCACGGCGGGTGACCGCCTCGCGCGGGGCCGGGCCGTAATAATTGTCGGTCCGCACGAAGGGACGCTCCATGGAGGTTGCAGCCACCATTCGCAGATAGACATCCTTGGCCGAGAAGGGCTTGCGCAGGAATTCATGCACGCCCAGCTGTTTGGCTTCCATGATGCGGTGTTTTTCGGCATAGGACGAGATCATGATGATCGGTACGGTGCCCATCGGATGGTTGGGATTGCGCACCAGGCGGACGAGCTCTGGTCCGTCAAGAATTGGCAGAACCCAGTCAATGATCACAACATCGGGCGAGAGCTGCTCAAGCTTTTCCAGTCCGACGCCCCCATCCTCGGCCTCGAAAATCTCGCGCACGCCAAGACCTTGCAAAATGGTTCGAATGATCGTGCGCATATAGGCGCTATCCTCGATCACCAAAACCCTCAATGCTGACAGGACTGTCACTGACATATAAAACTCCGCACCTCTATATCATCCGCCGTCAAGCGAATAGACGTCAGGCTTGGATTAGATTATCGCAAAAGCCTTTATGAATCTTTACCCTGTGGTGCGGGGTCTCTTCCCCCATCCATCCCTCTACTCAGCGGGTTGCAGTTGTGGGGTGACTGCGTTGGCCTTTTCCTTGGCCACCTTGCGTCTTGCCAGGGCGCGTATGGCTTTCAGCAGCAGGATGGTGGCGCCACCCAGCAGCAGAAAGCGCGCATCCTTCAAGGCATATTTGGGATAGAAAAGGATGGCGGGCTCGATAGGCATGGTGGGCCGGCGCAAAAGCCGATTGCGATACCGCCCCAGTCCCATTTCATAGACACCGCCGCCCTCGACCCGATAGCCAAGCATCAACAACAGCGACCAGGAATAGTTGGTCACGGCACCGGCCGGGTTGCGCAGGCCTTGCAGCATGATGGACCAGACCCGCTTGACGGAATAGAGCCGACGCAGGATCGAGGGTTTCATGCGATCGAAATCCGCTTGCGGCAGATCCTGATGATGAAAGACAACATGGCCGAGATCATAATTGTTGAGGTCCGGATCCATGTAGGTGCCCGCATCAGCCAGCCGTTTGTGATCGACGGATCCGGGCAGCGGGGTCAGGACGGACAAGGTAAAGATTTCGCCTGCATATTCCTCAACCAACGTGTCGATATTTCTTCTGATCTTGTCGGCATCATCGCCGGGAAAGCCGATGATGAAACCGGACAGGGTGACACAGCCCGCCTGATACCAAGCATCGAACATGTCCCGCACATTGGCAGCCCGATTGTGCTTTTTGCCAGCCGCCTTGATGGTGTCGGGATCGATCGATTCAAGGCCAAGAAAAACGTCGGTAACGCCAGCGGCCCGGGCCTTTTCGATGAAACCGGGGATCTTGTAGGCAACCGTATCGGCCTCGATGATCATCTGATAGTTGAGATTGTGAACGCGCTTGCTTTCGGCTAGGGCATCAAAGACCTGTGCCCATTCCTTGTTGCGGGCGATATTGTCATCGGACAGGAAGAAATTTTTGACCCCCTTCTGGCAATAGTCCCGGACATAGTCGGCAATGTCCTGCGGGTCGCGCATTTGCATCTTCACCCCTTGGGTGTTGGGGATGCAGCAGAAGGTGCATTTGAACGGGCAACCGCGACTGGTTTCGATGGGCAACATGCCCGAACTGCTGCGCTTGATCATCTCGACCGGATAATCCGGCATCGGCGCAGACTTCAAGTCCGGCAGATCGTTGAGATAGTCATAGACATCCTTGTGAATACCGCCATACAGATCGCGCATCAGTTCGTCCATATGGCCCTCAGCCTGACCAACAAACAGGGTTACCCCCATGTCTATCGCGTCCTGCAGGCCGTAGGGCTTGTCCTTGAACAAAGCCATCACACCATTGATATGGACACCACCGATGACCACACGAATGCCTGCGTCCCGGAACATCTGCGCCAGATCCATTGCGCGCGGATAAAAGGCACTCAAAACACCGGTCAGAAATACTGCGCCATTGCCAGCTTCCTTGATGCGCTCGATAATGCCTTCCACCGGAACCGGGCCAAAGATCTCATAATGATCTTCGCAGGTGATCGTGACGTCTGGCCCCAACAGCTGACGACTATCGCAGTCCTTCAGCAGGGCCTTTACGGCTGCCTGCGCCTGCGTGACCATGGTTGGATGCTTCCATTGCTGAACGTAACCATCGCGATCATATCTCGATGGGGTGATCAGGGCGACGTGAAACGGCATGATGGCGGTCCTAGAAAAATGAGAAAGCAGGAATAAGTAATTTTACGTCAAATTTTGTAAGACCAGTAAAGCAAACATTCTGTGTCAGGACAAGAAATGTGCTTAAAAAAACTGGCAATCATATCGCACAATACTGACCATAACGATCATTGAAATCATTGCCCGAATACACGCGATTGATCGAACAAGCGCCGTCACCCCTCATTTCGATTCTGTCGATTGCGTAGATATGCTGGGGTGCAGGTGGACAGAACCCGCCGAAACCAGCCGGTTCTGGCCATATGGGTCGGATGTAGGGTTTGATTTTGCAACACTTTTCCAAAATTCTAACCGTAGCCTTACGACTGCCTTACAAATTTGTAACCGGTGTGATAATTGACAAACCTCAAGGCTCTTGGTCAAAGTGTCGGTCAAAGTGACCATACAGATTGAGGGCCAAACTTCCCCAAGGACCACAGACAAGTTTGCAGTGTCGCAATGCTGCACGGGGTTGTATTGGATTGAGAGACCGACCGGTTCGCAGATTTGGACCAGAAACAAGCGGATATCACTTCAAATGAAGTATCTAGAGTTTTTTGAGAATGCCGTCTCCTCTTTGAAAGAGGAGAAGCGTTACCGCATCTTTGCAGATCTGGAGCGACAGGCGGGCAAATTTCCACGTGCGATCTGGCGCGCCGACAATGGTCTTGAACGCGAGATTATGGTCTGGTGCTCGAACGATTATCTGGGTATGGGGCAACATCCCGACGTGATCGCGGCAATGACCGAGACCGCCGAAAAGATGGGGTCCGGTGCAGGCGGCACGCGCAACATTTCCGGCACGAACCGGCCTCTGGTCGAGCTGGAAATGGAGCTGGCGGATCTGCACAACAAGGAATCGGCTCTGGTCTTCACCTCAGGTTTTGTGTCCAACGAGGCCTCCATATCCACCATTGCCAAATTGTTGCCGGACTGTCTCATTCTCTCCGATCAGCTCAACCATGCCTCGATGATCGCAGGGGTGAAAAGCTCTGGCGTTCAGAAACAGCTCTGGCGTCACAATGACGTCGAGCATCTGGAAGAGCTGCTGGCTGCCGCTGGCAAGGAACGCGCCAAGTTGATTGTGTTCGAGTCCGTCTATTCGATGGATGGCGATGTTGCGCCGATCGAAAAAATCATCGATCTGGCCGAGAAATACAATGCAATGACCTATATTGATGAGGTCCATGCGGTTGGCATGTATGGCGAGCGGGGAGCAGGCATCTGCGAACGCGAAGGCTTGATGGACCGGATCGACATCATCGAAGGCACTTTGGCGAAGGCCTTTGGTACGCTTGGCGGCTATATTACCGGCAAGGCTGCGGTTATCGACGCCATTCGCTCTTATGCACCCGGCTTCATTTTCACCACGGCAATGCCTCCGGCCATCGCTGCAGCTGCGCGGACCTCTGTTCGCCACCTGAAAAGCAGTCAGGTCGAACGCGACGGTCAGCAGCGTCAGGCCGCCTATACCAAAAAGGCACTGTCCGATGCAGGGCTGCCGGTGATGCAGTCCGAAACCCACATTGTGCCTCTGTTTGTCGGCGACCCGGATCTTTGCAAGAAGGCGTCCGACATGCTGCTCGATCAGCATGGCATTTATATCCAGCCGATTAATTATCCGACCGTTCCGCGCGGCACCGAGCGCCTGCGCATCACCCCGTCACCTTTCCATGATGATGGTCTGGTCAATGGTCTGTCGGCTGCGTTGCTTGATGTCTGGGACAAGCTTGATTTGCCCTATATCACACCGGGTACCTTTTATGATCTAAGCGCGGAAGCCGAACAGGAAGTGTTCGAAGCTGCTGGCGGCTGATTTGCATCTGAACGAGCCGACTTGACTTGGCTTCTCCGACTGCGCACGAGAACAAAAGAGCACCGAACCCAATGGGTTTGGTGCTCTTTTTTTGTGCAATTCTTACTTAATATTGCCTAATAATACTGCACATCATTCGTTTACTGAAATACTTTATTACACAACAAACCTAAAAGTCTCTATTGAAAAACACCATCTACTCTCACTTTTTCTTGAAAAATGCAATTTTTCCAATCATTTATTTTAATCACACCTATATAAATACAGTACAAAGCAAAATATGTCAAAAAATTACCTTCCAATATCTTCAAAATTATAATTTCTATTTAGTAAATATTTATATTGAGCCAGTTAAAATTTCAAAATTAAAGTGGAAGCTATAAATCAACATAAGTGGACTGCCAGATGTTTGCCATATCGTCCTTACGTATTTCCCGCAAGCTCCCCGTCTTAGTTGTTCTGAGTGCTTTTCTTTGCGTTCTGGGAGTTGGATTTGCCAGTTTTATGACTGCGCGTGACAACATCCATACAATGCATGAGGAAGAGATACAGGCTCTTCTCAAGTCGCGGAAAGTCGAAATCGCAAAAAGTCTTGAACTGATCGACAAAGACTTGAGGATTGTTGCCGCAAGCCCGCTTGCCAGAGAAGCCATTCAGAGCTTTGGAGCGGCCTGGAAGGCTGTTGGTACGAACCCGCAGGCGGCTTTGGTAAAGGCCTATATCACTGGCAACCCGCATGATGTCGGCAAGAAGGACAATCTCGATGCCGCTGACACCGGTAGCCAGTATGATATGGTCCATGCAAAATTTCATCCATGGTTCCGCAAGTTGCTGCGCGAACATGGCTATTATGATGTCTTCCTGTTCAACAAGGAAGGTGACCTTTTCTATTCGGTATTCAAGGAGCAGGACTTCGCTACCAATCTGAATGAAGGACGCTGGAGGGATACCGATCTGGGCAATGCTTTCCGGGCTGCGGCCCAGATGACCAACGAAGAGGTCGCCTTTTTCGATTTCCGCCCCTATGGCCCCAGCAACGATGCGCCAGCCAGTTTTGTCTCCACCCGGATCGCCGATGAGACCGGCGAGACAATCGGAGTTCTGGCTTTTCAGTTGCCAAACATTGCCGACAAGGTGCTGACCAATCGTGCCGGTCTGGGCAAAACGGGGGAATATCTGATTGTTCGCAGCGATGGCACCATGCTGAACGAAAGCGACAAGACGCCGGGCGAGGACATGCTGAAGACCAAGATCGACAGCCCGGTGATTGCTGCCGCTCTGGCGGGCCGTTGGGAACCGGCCATCACCTCGGACTATCGCGACACCGAACTAACGACCTATGCGGTTCCGCTCGAATATCACGGCAACAAATGGGCAATCATCGCGGCTCAGGCAACCGCTGAAATCGACGCACCGCTTGTTGCCATGCGCAATCGCATGATGTTGATCGGTCTCGTCCTGCTCGCCATTTCGGGCATTGGCGGAGTGCTGGCTTCCCGCTCGATCACCAGACCGATCAGCGCTCTGGTCGCGGAAATGACAGATCTTGCCGATGGCAACACCGATGTGGCCCTGCTCAGCACCAGTCGAGGCGACGAGATCGGAGACATGACCAAGGCCGTCGCGGTTTTCCGAGACAATGCCATTGAGCGGCAGCGCCTTGCAGATGCCGCAGCAGCAGAGCAAAAGGCCCGCGAGCAACGGCAAATGACCGTCGAGTATCTGATCAAGAGTTTTGACAGTGATGTGAAGCAGGCGCTGGAAACCGTCGGCAGCAATACAACAGAAATGGAAGGCACGGCCAAGGTTTTGACCGGCATCGCGTCGGATACCTCTCAACGTGCCACCTCGGCTGCGGCGGCTTCCGAACAGGCCTCGGTGAATGTTCAGACCGTTGCGGCTGCGGCAGAGGAACTGGCCGCCTCGATCGAGGAGATCGGTCGACAGGTGGAGCAAACCAAACAAGTGGTGTCCGAGGGGACTCTGTCAGCGACAGAAACCAATGTCAAAGTATCGGCATTGAGTGACTCCTCGCAAAAGATCGGTGATGTCATCCGGCTCATTCAGGACATCGCCGAGCAAACCAATCTGCTCGCCCTCAATGCAACCATCGAGGCGGCGCGTGCTGGCGAAATGGGCAAGGGCTTCGCGGTGGTTGCCGCAGAGGTGAAGGAACTTGCCAATCAGACCTCGCGCGCAACCGAAGAAATTTCATCCCAGATTTCCTCGGTTCAAGGCTCAACCAAGGAGGCAGCCGATGCCATCGACCAAATCGCCCAGACGATGAACCGGATCAACGACTATACGAGTTCGATTGCCACGGCAGTGGAACAGCAAGGGGCCGCGACAACTGAGATCAGTGTCAATGTACAGCAGGCAGCACAAGGCACCAGCGAAGTTGCCTTCAACATGAGCGGTGTGACCGCTTCGATAACCGAGACCAATCAATCAGCCAATCAGGTGCTCTCTGCTTCGCAAGCGGTCTCCAGTCAGGCAGTCAATCTCAATGGACTGGTGGCCCGGTTTCTTGAAGAGGTGCGCGCGGCCTGATCGAATGTAAAGATGCAAATACATGAAAAGCCCGCCTTCGCGAGTTTTTGGGCGGGTTTTTGGGCGGGCTTTTTGCTGTTCTGTGCGTGTTTCAGACCATGTCTGTTGTTCTTTTGACTATCAGGGTTTTCGGGCTTCAATGAGCAGCAGGAAGGCCACCAGATCGCGCCAACGGGCCAATCTGGGAACGATGGCGCAGGCCTCGTCGCTGGGGCGGGGTTCTTCCATGCGGGTCAGCCGGAAACCAGCATCCGCGACCGCGTTGACATAATCCGCCATAGTGCGCGGAAAGCGCGGCACGGCGAAGGAAGCAACCGCATCAAGATTGGGGCGGCAGCCGAATTTCCAGTTTTCGACAAAGGTTTCGCGTGCAAAATAGCGCGCCTGACCAAAGCCGACCGCCTCCTGTTGATCGTTGGCCGGTTTCCACTGGACACCGGGAATGATGAAACAGGGATGGAGGATCGAGAAGGCGAGAAAGCCGCCCGGTTTCAGCAATCTGAAGGCTTCCCCCATGGCGCCGTCCAAATTCGGCCCGTCCATCAACGCCATGGTGGACAGCACCGCATCAAAGGAGCCGTCAACCAACTCTGTCTTGTCACAGAAAGACCCTTGCAGATAGCGGATACCAAGGGGCTGGTCCGCTTCCTGACATCTGGCATGGGAGAGCATGCCTTCGGACAGATCAATGCCGGTAACCTGTGCACCCATCCGGGCAAAGTGGCGGCTGTTGCCCCCTTCCCCGCAGCCAAAGTCGATCACGTCAAGCCCATGCAGGTCTGGCAGGAAGGCACGAAAGGCAGGCAATGTGAAATGTTCACGATAGGTGTCGTAGCCATTGCGCACGTCTTCCGCCCACTGGTCCGCATTCTGGTCCCAATGGGTGGCGACATCGCGAAGGGATATGTGTTTCACCGGGTGGCTCCTGGAGATGGATCAGAGACCGTCCCTAGCCTAGCGTTGGGAAGTTGCCAGACGGACGGCCAGCGCGACAAAGACCAGACCGGCCATGCGGTTCATGATCACTTGCGCCCTAGGATTATTGCTGAACCAGCCCCCAAGGAAACCTGCACCAAAGGCGATGCCACCGAAAACCAGCAAGGTGCAGGGGATAAACAGCATCCCGAGCAGCAGCAACTGCCCGGTCAGTGACCCATTGGCCGGGTCGGCAAATTGCGGCAGGAAGGCGAGGAAGAAAATCGCAACCTTGGGATTGGTGATATTCATCACGATACCGCGACGATAGAGCGCCATCAGGCTTGGTCCGTTGCCCGCGCCACCCTTCATCGGGATGGCGCTACTGCCGGCCCGGAACGCACCCCAGGCCAGATAGAGCAAATAGGCAGCGCCGACCAGTTTGAGCGCAGTGAAAGCCAGTGCCGAGGTTTGAAAAATCACCGCCACCCCGAAAGCCACCGCCGCGGTATGAACCAGCAGCCCGGTGCACAGCCCCAAGGTCACCACCAGCCCTGCCTTGCGACCATAAAGCGCTGATTGGGTCAGCACGAAAATATTGTCTGGACCGGGAGCAAGCCCAAGCGCGATGACAGCGGAGATGAAAACAAGCAAGGTGTCAAACGGGATCAGCATGGTCTTTGGGTCTTTCTTGAGAGGAGTGGACAGGCTGCATTTCAGCGTTGTCTGTCTGCTGAAGGCTGTAGCGCCGCCAGCTCGACCGCAGCCAAAGGGCCGCCATGATGGCCGTAGCAAAGGCCAACAGGAAGCCAATGCCGTTGCTGGTCAAGGTTGCCAATTCATAGATTCGGTCCGCGAAATAATACCCCATCAGACAATAGGCCGCGACCCAGAGTGTTGCACCGGCAAGCGAGGCAAGGGTGAAGGCATGCCATTTTACGCCAATCGCCCCACACAGATAGCTCATCCATGGCCCGAGTGGCGACAGGATGGTGCGGGAAAGCAGAATGGCGAGAATACCGCGCTTTTCAAGAAGGCTTTCAGTGCGCGCGATCAGCCTTCTCGTGCGCGCAGAGGCACGAAAGCGTTCGATCAGAGGGACGCCTGCCAGACGGGCGGCTCGAAAAGCGGTTTGATCGCCGATCAAATAACCCACAAGCGCCGCGGCCATGGCGCTGTAAAGATCGATATCGCCAGAGGCCGCAAAAGACCCGGAGGCCACCACCAGCATGGAGGCGGGCAACGGAATGGCGAGACAGGCCAACGCAACCGTGAAGAAGATCACCCAAAGGCCATAGCTCGGAATCAGCGCCAGTATGGTGTCTGTCATGGATTCTCACCTCCCGCCATCGCGTGAATGCGGTTTGGTGGGGGCGAAAATCTTGCGGCCTCTTTGGTCCCGGAGGATCTTGACCTTGCTCTGGGCATTGCGGACACGCCGCTCCAGCTCCTCAAGGCTGATGTCGAGCCCTTCGGCCACCTTTTTGATGGTGACACGCTTGCCTTCAAAGCGATCCAGCTGCATCACCTCGCGGATGATTTCAGGCGGCAGCTGATAGCTCATGCCGACATATTTCGGCGACATCCAAGGCTCCAAGGCCTGATTGCGATGAACGGGATCATGAAAATAGATGAAATGAAGTACGAAACGCGCGCCAAAGAAGACCAGAAAAGCCATGGCCAGCAAGAAGGCTGACAGAGCCAGTGGTTGCTCTTTCCAGAAATAGCGCAGAGCGTTCAGCATGCCTTATGGGATCCTTCGTTGCCCTCAGCCCTTTTTGTCAGTTGGTTCTGACTTGGCGTTGATCTTGGCCTGTTCTTCCGGTGAAAGATCGTCATCATCAAGGATGCGATAGGCTGCCCCCTGAATGTCCTCATATTGGTCGGACTTTAAAGACCAAAGGAAACCGACAAGGCCCAAACCGCCCAGAATGAGCGCAACGGGAATGAGAAACAACAGAGCATTCATGTCCGGATCCTACCTCTTGTCTTCACATCAGATCGGCGATGGTATTTCGTACAGTTAAATCATGGCGTCCGAATGAAGCCAATGACTTTTCACACAGTCTGACTGGCTTAGGGGCGATCTGCACCCGGTGCCTGATCATTCAGCGCTTCGTCAAAGGCGACATTGTCGGTGAACCAAGGATCACTTTTGGCCCGCGCCCGCAAGGCATTGAGGGTAACCACCAGCGATGAACCGGACATGGCAAGGGCTGCGATCAGCGGGGTGACATATCCGGCAATGGCGATGGGTACGGCGACAATGTTGTAAAGGGTCGCAAGCCACAAATTCTGTTCCATGATCCGACGCGCCTTCTTGCCGATATCAAGGGCATGGAGGACCGGGGCCAGCTTTTCCCCCAAGAACAGGGCATCCGAGGCTGCCTGACTGACATGGGCTGCGGTGACCGGCGACAGGGACACGTTGGCGGCGGCCAAAGCGGGGGCATCATTCAACCCGTCACCGACCATCATGACCTTATGGCCTTTGGCTTTTTCCGCTTCGATGCGGGCGATCTTGTCGGTGGGTGAAATGCCCGCCTCATAATGTTCGATGCCGAGTTCCGTGGCGATCGCTTCCACCGCACGGGGCTGGTCGCCGGACAGGATCAACAGGCTTTTGCCGCTGGCTTTCAGCTGGGCTATCACCTCTTTGGCGTCCGTGCGCAATTGCTGTTCAAGGGCAAAGACCATCGGGGCTTGCCCCTCGCGGGCAAAGGCCAATAGCGAAGCCATCGGATGGGCGACGCGAACAGTCTCGGCTTCCTTCTCAGCACCACAGAAAAGAGGAGAGCCGAGCCTTAATGTCTCCCCCTTCCATTCGGCGCTCAGCCCCTTGCCCTTTTCTTCCGTGACACCGGACATCGGGCTGATGCGCCGATCCATGCCTGCAAGGGCGGCGGACAGCGGATGGCTCGACGCCTTGGCTAACGCGATGGCAAGGTTGAGGCTTTCGGGATCGTAGTCCTCACCATTGACGATGCCTGCAATCGGGCGGGTCAAGGTGCCTGTCTTGTCGAACACCACCATGTCGATATCGGAAATCCGTTCCAGCGCGTCAGAGCGGTTGAGCAAAACCTGATTGCGAAACAGGGAGCCGGACGCCACCACTTGAACGGCAGGAATGGCCAAACCGAGCGCACAGGGGCACGTGATGATCAGCACTGAAATGGCGATGACCAGTGAGGGCTGCCAGCCAATGCCATAGAGCCACCAAGCGACAAAGGTCAGCGCCGAGGCCGTATGGACAATCGGGGCATAAAGCTCGGCGGCGCGGTCGGCCAGTTGGCGATAGCCGGATCGGGCTTCCATGGCATCATCGATCAGCCGGTTGACCTCATCGAGCAAGGTGCCCTTGGCGGCAGCCGTGACCGAAATGGTCAGAGCATGTTCGCCATTCAGCGTGCCTGCATAGACCGCATCCCCTTCGGCCACGTCGACCAGCTTGGTCTCGCCGGTAACAAGGCTCTGGTCGATTTGCGAGCTGCCGGACAAGACCGTGCCATCGACCGAGACTCGTTCGCCGGGGCGCACCAGCACTTTATCGCCGCTTTCGATCTTGGACAGGGGCACTTCGCGCAAGGCCCCGTCCGCAAACAGCTTCATCGCTGTTTCCGCCTTCAAGGCGGTCAAATTTTCGGCAAAAGAGCGGGTTTTCAGCCGCATCATGTGGTCGAGCCAGCGCCCAACCAAAAGGAAAAAGAGCAGCATCAGGGCGCTCTCGAAATAGGCGTGCTTCTCACTCTGGATGGTTTGCAGGACAGAGAGAAAGAGGGCCAGAATGACACCGATGGAAATCGGCACATCCATATTCACATGGCCCTTGCGCAACACCCGCCATGCGGAGCGGAAGAAGGGCTGGCCCGCATAGGCCGCCGCGGGCAAAGTGATGAAGGCTGAGAGCCAATGGAAGAAATCGCGCGTTTCATCGGTGATGTCAGAGACATTGCCCGACCAGACCGAAACCGACAGCAGCATGACATTCATCGAGGCAAAGCCAGCCACGGCCAGCGCGCGCAGCAGGCGCTGGTTTTCGCGTTGCTCGTCGCTTTTCACCCGGCCAGGATCAAACGGATGGGCGCCATAGCCAAGGCTGTTCAGACGTTGGAGTAGAATGTCGGGGTTGGTCTCTTCGGGATCCCATGTGACGGCCAGACGATGGGAGCTAAGATTGACGCGGGCATTGGAGACCCCGTCTAAATCCATCAGGCCCTTTTCGATCCGCGTCATGCAAGCGGGACAATAGATGCCCTCCACCGCCAGTGCCAGTTTCGACTTGCCATCTGGCAGGCTCTCTGAAAAGGCGGTCCAGTCGCGTTCTACCGTGTCTGAAGCGTTCATTTGTGGGTCCGTCTGGAGGAAATGGCCTTATTTCAACGAGATCGTGTCGAGGGACTGGAACTTGACTTCCCCCTTCTGCAGGGCCTCGAACTTGACCCGCCAGCGGCCCGGATCGAGTGCACCGATCTTGGCCTGATAGACGCCATCCGATGTAGATTCCAGGGTCAGGTTATGATCAAAATTCTCGGTTGCCGGGCGGCCGACATTGGCCTCGATGGTCAGATCGTCAATCGCATTGCCAAGCTTGTCTCTGGCGCTTACCACCAAATAGACTTCACTCTGACGACGTTTGAATTCAAGGCTCATGGCCCAGCCAAGGGCGTCCTGCGCGGCGGCTTCCGACAGGGTCTTGTTGAAATTCTGACTGGCCGTGTAAGGGCTTTTCTCAACCACGCCGGGCCAACTTGTGCGGGCGTAATAAACAAAGAAACCATTGGCGATGAACATCACGCCGAAAAAGCCGCAAATCCAGATAAAGACATGCCTGCCCGTGAGTTTCTTTTCTCCGCCTTGTTTTGTCTGCTCTGCCATTGGTCGCTCCCTCGCGCCGGGCCCTGCCTTTGATCGCTGCGACAAAGTCTCCGGTTTCACAAAGTGATAGAGGCTTTCGGCGGGAACCGGAAGCCTCTAATTCTATCTTTTTGGTAAGGTCGCTTCAGGGCGCCTTGAAATAGTCCTGCACGATCTGCGCTTCACCGGTTTCCGCGTCCCTGACGCTGAAGCTCACCGGCTGGGACTTGTCGAGCTGGGTCTTTGGCGGCGCAAAGACCTGAATGCGCAATTCCTTCGTGATGTCCTGATCGATCGGCACGATCATCGACGTTTCATCGCGGCTTTCAATGCCCACAGCCTTCATGGTGAAGCCTTGAGGTACATCGACCAGCGAAAGCTCGAAGTCGCGGGCGGTTGAAGCCTTGTTGATCAGACGGATCGTGTAACCATTGCGGATGGAACCATCAGACAGGGACACAAAGAGCGGGTTGCGATCATGCAGCACATTCATGTCCACCAAACGACGATTGATCAGCGAGAAGACCATCAGGCCACAGACCAAGGTGATCATACCGACATAAATGATGGTGCGGGGCCGGACAAAGCGATAGATGCTTTCCTTGCCTTCCAGATGACGCTGAATGTTGACGTCCGTGTCATAGTCAATCAGGCCGCGTGGTTTGCCGATCTTGTCCATGATGTTGTCACAGGCATCAATGCAGAGGCCACACTGGATGCATTCAAGCTGAGCCCCATCACGGATATCAATGCCCGTCGGGCAAACCGCGACACACTGGCCGCAATCAACACAATCGCCAGCATCAAGGCCTTCGGCTGCGCGGGCCTTCATTTTCTTCAGCGATCCACGTGGCTCCCCGCGATCAGTGCGATAGGTCACATTGAGCGCCCATTCATCGGTCAGGGCCGCCTGAATACGGGGCCATGGGCACATATAGACGCAAACCTGCTCGCGCATGTGACCGGCCATGATGTAGGTGGTCGCGGTGAGAATGCCGATCCAGACATAGGCCACCATTGGCGCCTGACCGAATGCCAACTCGGTCACGAGGGTCGGAGCATCGGCAAAGTAAAGCACCCATGCACCACCCGTCCACCAGGCGATCATCAGCCAGAGAAAATGCTTGAACAGCATTTTGCCAACACGCTTGGAGGTCATCGACTGCCTGTCGGCCTGCATGCGTTCGCGGCGATCCCCTTCAACCCAGCGTTCGACTAGCATGAAGAGATCAGTCCAGACCGTCTGGAAGCACATGTAACCGCACCAGACACGGCCAGCCAGAGCGTTCATCAGGAACAGGATCAGGGCGGCGAGGATCAACAGACCGGTCAGATAGTAAACCTCCTGCGGCCAGATCTCGATGAAGAAGAAATAGAAGCGACGCGCGGGAAAATCGATCAGGACGGCCTGATCCGGAGCACCCGGGCCACGGTCCCACCGCACGAAGGGCAAGAAGTAATAGATCCCGAGCGAAACGGCCATGAAGGCCCATTTGAAGTTGCGATAACGGCCCTTCACGCTTTGCGGATAGATCTTCTTAGCCGTGGCATAAAGCGACCCATCGCCTGTGTTGGTCTCTGGAGCTTCAACCGTCATTGTTACTCTCCTTGCAGCAGTGTCCTGCGCATGTCTTGGTCTTGGTAACTGTGGTCTGGGCGCCTTGGTCGAGGCGTCCGTTGTCTGGTCCGGATCATAGAGCAAATGTCGCAAATTTCAGTTCACGATCATGTGCTCCATACTGAAAGAAGGTGTTTGATTTCAATCCAGTGTCCCGAATTGCCTGCCAAGCACACGAACCTCCAGTATTAAATGGCATATAATCTACCAGTATTGTATTTCTGTTCTAGCGCTTCCACATTCCAGTGGTATATGACTTACTGCAAATCATCTGGAAAAATACCGAGGCAAATTGTCGCTGATAGCAAATAGGCTGCCTTTGAACGCAGCCATTTGGCATCAGCCACTGACATTGTGGGCAATCGCAGAAGCTCCGGTCGATCATACAAAATGGTAACCGGACAAGCCTCTTATTCACCCGCAGCCGAAGCTGAATGATGAAGGACCAGCACATGATGCGCTGGTCCTCTTTTTGAATGGGGCGCGGCATCCGCGCCCCGGATCTTATCGCTTACTGGCCACCACCACGGGTGTGGACATAGACGGCCAGAGACTTGATGGTCACAGGATCCAGACGCGCTTCCCAGCTTGGCATGACGCCCTTACGGCCATTGTTTATGGTTTCAATGATCGTTGCACGATCACCACCATAGAGCCAGATGGCGTCGGTCAGGTTTGGAGCACCGAAGTCCTTGTCACCCTTGGCATCTTCGCCGTGGCAGGATGAACAATTTTCTTCGAACAGCACTTTGCCTGCTTCCAGATCTGCCCCTTCAGGCGCATCGCCAGACAGGGACTGGACATAGCTGGCAACGGTTTCGATCTGTTCTTTTTCAAGAATCTCATCGCGACCAAAGGCCGTCATGTCGCCCATGCGCTCGTCTTCATGGCCAGACCGGATGCCGACGCGCAGGGTTTCGTGGATGGCATCTACCGTGCCACCCCAGAGCCAGTCGTCGTCCAACAGGTTCGGGAAGCCGGTGTTGCCAGCGGCACCCGTGCCATGACAGGCTGCACAATTGTCACCAAATGCTGCAGACCCCTGCGCCACTGCGAACTGGCGCAGTTTGTCGTCGGCAAGGATATCCTCGACAGAGGCTTCCTTCAGGCCAGCGCCCTGCTCGAGACGCTTGGCAACAAGCGCATCGTAGGAGGCCTGACCTTCGGCGCGGCTGGAATAACCAAACACGCCCTTGGTGTGGGTTTCCAGCAATGGCCATGCCGGATAGACGATCCAGTACCCAATGCCCCAGATGATGGTGACATACCAGGTCCACAGCCACCAACGGGGCAGCGGATTGTTGAGTTCTTTCAGACCGTCCCATTCGTGACCGGTGGTTTCTACCCCGGACAGGTGGTCGATTTCTTTGTTGTGATCACTCATTCTCAGTCCTCCCGCAGCGGCATATTGGCGGCTTCGTCGAACTTATCCTTGTTGGACGGCCAGAAGGTGTAGATCAGCACGCCCGCAAAGATCAGCACAAAATAGAGCAAGCCCCAGGTCTGCGCGAAGTTGGCTAAAGTTTCATAGGTTGACATGAACCCGCTCCTTAGCGAAGGTCTGCCTTCTTGTCATAGATCGAGAAATCGACCATGGTGCCCAGCATTTGCAGGTAGGCAACCAATGCATCCATTTCCGTCACCTTGTCCGGATTGCCGTCAAAATCACGATAGGTGATATCAGGATAGCGTTCTTCGAAGCCATCGATATTGTCATCATCGGGATTTGCCTGGGCCAGCATATCGGCTTTGGCATTGGCAATTTGCTCGTCCGTGTAAGGCACCCCGACCATCTTGTTGACCTTCAGATCAGCGGAGATATCGTTGATCGTCAGTTCCTTTTTGGCGAGGAACGGATAGCCCGGCATGACCGATTCAGGCACCACCGACCGAGGATCGATCATGTGATTAACGTGCCAGAGGTCGGAATATTTGCCGCCTACACGAGCAAGGTCCGGACCAGTACGCTTGGACCCCCATTGGAAGGGGTGGTCGTACATGGACTCGGCAGCGAGAGAATAGTGACCGTAACGTTCGATTTCGTCGCGCATCGGGCGGATCATCTGTGAGTGACACAGATAGCAGCCTTCGCGGATATAGATGTTACGACCGGCGAGTTCGAGAGGGGTGTAGGGACGTACGCCCTGTACCTTCTCGATGGTGCTTTTCAGATAGAAAAGCGGAACGATCTCGACGAGACCGCCGATGGCAACCACGATAAGGATGCCAACGAGCAGGAGCATGGAATGGCGTTCGAGAATGCCGTGTTTGTTCATCAATGACATGGATACCGTTCCTTATTCTGCAGGGACCAAAGCTGGATCTGCGGCGTCAACTTCCGCCTTCTCACCAACCTTCACGGTCATCCAGAGGTTATAGGCCATGATCAGGGCGCCGAGGACGAACAGCAAGCCGCCAATCGCACGGATCATGTAGAACGGATGCATTGCTGCAACAGTCTCGATGAAGGAATATTCCAGGAAGCCGAGCTTGTCGTAAGCGCGCCACATCAGGCCCTGCATGATACCGGAAACCCACATCGAGGTGATGTAGAGAACGATACCCAAGGTCGATACCCAGAAATGCCATTCAACCAACTTGTTGGAATACAGGCCCTTCTTGTTCCACAGCCATGGAATGAGGCAGTAGATCGCGCCGAAGGAGATGTAGCCAACCCAGCCAAGAGCACCAGAGTGAACGTGACCGATGGTCCAGTCGGTATAGTGCGACAGGGAGTTCACCGCTTTGACCGACATCAGAGGACCTTCGAAGGTCGACATGCCGTAGAAAGCGACGGAAACCACCATCATGCGCAGGACAGGGTCAGTGCGGAGTTTGTCCCAAGCGCCAGACAGGGTCATCAGGCCGTTGATCATACCACCCCAGGACGGCATCCACAGAATGACCGAGAAGGTCATGCCGAGGGTCTGCGCCCAATCCGGCAGAGCGGTATAATGCAGATGGTGCGGTCCAGCCCAGATATAGATGAAGATCAGGGCCCAGAAGTGCACGATCGACAGCCGGTAGGAGTAAACCGGACGCTCGGCGCGTTTTGGGATGAAGTAGTACATGATGGCAAGGAAGCCAGCGGTGAGGAAGAAACCCACTGCGTTATGGCCATACCACCACTGAACCAACGCATCCTGCACACCAGAGAAAACCTGATAGGACTTGATACCGAAAATGGAAACCGGAATCGACAGGTTGTTGCCCAGATGCAGCATCGCAATGGTGACGATGAAGGCGAGGTAGAACCAGTTTGCCACATAGATATGTGGTTCGCGGCGCTTCCACAGGGTGGCCAGAAAGACCAGCAGATAGGCAACCCAAACAATGGTCAGCCACAGATCGGCATACCATTCCGGCTCTGCATATTCTTTGCCCTGTGTTGCACCCAACAGATAGCCAGTGCCGGCGATCACGATGAATGCATTGTAGCCCAGAATGACGAACCAAGGCGCCACGCGACCCGGAAGGCGCGCATGCGAGGTGCGCTGTACCACATAGAATGAGGATGCCAGCAACACGTTACCGCCAAACGCAAAAATCACTGCAGAGGTGTGCAGCGGACGCAGGCGACCGAAGTTAATCCATTCCAGATCGAAGTTCAGGACCGGGAATGTCAGCTGCCAGGCGATGATGTCACCAACCAGGAAACCGGCAATACCCCAGAACATGGATGCAACCGTTGCAAACTTGATCGGGCCGAGGTTGTAGCCTGATTCATCGACGTCCGCTGGACGTTTGAAATAGGCATTGAAAATAAGAAATACGCCGAGGGCTGAGAATATCAGCCCGACGGTCGCGTGAAATGCCATGACGCCATCAACCGCTTTTGCAGCGATGGTCAGACACGCGAAGGCCAGCACAGTCAGGAATACTGCGAAAAGGCCTTCTTCAACAGAGAGTCTTTTAGTCGTGTGAGCCATCTTTAAGTCCCATCTGAACCTTTTTGTCTACCGAAGGGCAGCCACGGTTCAGCATATAAATTCGATCACCATTTGTTGCTTACGAATGCTTGATTTCGATCGCTAGTTGATCTCGGAACGCACTTCCCCCCAAAGGGTAGCAAAACCCTATGGTTCACCTCACTCATACGCTTTGACTCATATCAACGAAATGGGGGAGCCAGTTTCACACCTGCGACTCGTGGTCACAGCCCCTAAAAATCATGAATTTTGCATTCAGTTTTTAAATCCTTATATTACAGCATGTTAATAATGATGCAGCTAAGGTTCTGGATAAGTTCTCTCATCCGTAAGTGGTAGAAAAAAATATGCAGGGAGAATGCACTTTATACACGCTCATCGAGATGTATTGGGCAATTTTCCGATATGACAGGTTAGTTGCCACTACAAGTAGATTCCCTTATATTTTCCCATTACAGCGAAGTCTCCATTCACTTCGGCAGGCCCCTTCGCGCATCGGCGGGCTGTGGAACAGGGAATCAGCTCTGCATGAGGGGTGTTCGCCTGTGCAATCCAGTCGCCAGTTCAGCCAGCCAGCCCTGCTAGCCGCCTGCGCAGATCGCTCAAGCGTGCTCCTTGCGCCTTTGCGATCGGGTCAGGCGATCGGTGACAATCGGGGCGAAGAAAACAAGGCCGAGATAGCGCACCAGATGATGTCCGGCAACATAGGCAGGATTCATATCAAACAGGAAGGCCAACAACACCATTGCCTCGAAACCACCCGGAGAGAAGGCCAGAAAGACCTGGGCGAAGGGAAAGTCCAGCAACCAGGCGCATAGCGATGCGGTGCTGACGGCCATCAGGACAGACGCCGCAAGCGACAACAGCGAGATGCGGGTCAGATCCAGAAGAGTTCGGAGCGTGATACTGCCAAAACGAGCACCGATGAGGGCGCCGATGCTGATGAAGCCGATGATGGTGAACCAGTCCGGCAGCGGTTTTGTCAGGGTGCCGGTGAGATACAGACTGCCAGAGGTAAACATGCCGACAAGCAGCAACCCTGCGGGCACCTTCAGACGCTGGACGATCGGGGCCAGAAGCAAGACCGCCAGCAGCATAAGCCCCAAGGTTTCAAGTCCCACCGGATCTGGCTGGGCAGCAACCGCCCCCGTTGCGGCACTCATCCCTACGGCGGTTTCGCCTTTGGAAAAAGGTGACAGGGCGATCGGCAGCACAGCGAGCAGAACAAACAGGCGGATCGACTGAGCGATCGACACCCGAGGCATATCCGCCTTGGCGGCTTCTGCAATGGCCATCACATAGCCAAGCGCCCCCGGCAAGGAGGCAAACAGAGCGGAGGCATGATCCCATTTGCCGATATGACGCAGGACCGCATAGGCTCCCCAGGTCATGGCAAAGACATTGACCACCAAAATGGCGATGCTCAAAGGCCAGGTGGCGATGGCTTCAAGGGTTTCAGGTGAGAAACCTGTGCCAAGCACCAACCCAATCAGGACAAACGCAGCATCCCGCACCCAATCCGGCATGGTCAACGTGCGCCCCGCAAACATGGCGGCAGCGACAGCCACCAGCGAACCGGTGAGCCAGGAGGCTGGAAAATCGATCAGATGCGCCAGCCAGCCACCGATGAAGGCGATGCCATAAAGCTCGACCAAGTTCAGCCAGTTGACCTGTTTGATGGTGTGCAGCGATGGGCGCATTCAATGTCCTTTTGTTGGCTTTTGGTGAGATCCGCTTGTGGCTGGATCACACACCGGCAAAGGCGTCAGTGGTGGCGATCAGGGCTTCCAGTATACCCGGTTCATTAAAGGCATGCCCTGCCCCCTCGATCAGATGGAATGCGGCATCGGGCCACGCCTTGTGTAGGGCATAGGCATTGTGCATCGAGCATGGCATGTCATAGCGGCCATGGACGATTGCACCGGGAATGCCGACCAGCTTGGGCGCATCCCGCAGCAACTGCCCCTCTTCAAGCCATCCTTTGTTGGAGAAGAAGTGGTTTTCGATCCGCGCAAAGGCAATCGCGAAATGGTCGGCAGCAAAGCTGGTGCTATTGGCCTGGTCTGGCAGAAGGGTGATGGTTTCCCCTTCCCAAATGCTCCACGCCTTGGCGGCTTCC
Source organism: Cohaesibacter intestini (assembly GCF_003324485.1). Classification (NCBI taxonomy): domain Bacteria; kingdom Pseudomonadati; phylum Pseudomonadota; class Alphaproteobacteria; order Hyphomicrobiales; family Cohaesibacteraceae; genus Cohaesibacter; species Cohaesibacter intestini. The sequence goes on from NZ_QODK01000007.1 coordinate 53,312, forward strand.
AACTGGACCGTCTCATCATCCGATGTCAGGCGCTTTCTGAAAGCAGCAATCAGATCACCGCGTTCTTCGGGGGGGATTGGCGCGACAAAGGCTTCCCATTTGTCCGGAAACATCTGATTGACGCCGAATTTGTAATACCAGTCAAGCTCGGCCTCAGTCAGGGTGAAGATGCCACGCAAAACCAGCTCGGACACATGCTCGGGATGGGTCTCGGCATAGGCGAGCGCCAAGGTCGATCCCCACGACCCGCCAAACACCATCCATTTTTCCACGCCCATCAGAGTGCGCAGCCGTTCGATATCCTCGACCAGATGCCATGTGGTGTTGGCAGTCAGGTCGGCATGGGGCAATGAGCGACCACAGCCGCGTTGATCGAACAACAGGATGTCATAATGATCGGGATGAAAGAGCTGCCGATGAACATCGGCACAGCCGCCCCCCGGCCCGCCATGCAGGAAAACAACCGGTTTGGCACCTTTGGTGCCTGCCCGTTCCCAATAGACCGCGTGGCCATCGCCAACATCCAACATGCCGTGATCAAAGGGCTTGATGGGTGGATAAAGTGGGCTTTGTGCGGGCATTGGCAAGCTTCCTTTTTTGGTGCGGAACATATCGAACAGAACAAGGGTCGGAGAAACACGCGTCGAGAAATAGCGACAAAACAGGCGTAGTTGGTGCAAGTCCAAGCCTGTCCAAGATGATCGAGACTGGCTATGAATGGTGTGGAGCGACTGGATTGGATGCACTTCGAGGCAGGGTGTCTCTTTCCATATCACGACCCTTTATCGGCCGCAAATGATGCTTATCTTGATCTGACAAGATTGACATCCCGGCAAAGAATGGGTGCGACATCATCAACCGTCGTTGCCATTGCGCAACATGGACAGCGCAAATCACTCAAGGCCATTTTGCTTGTTATGAAAAGCTGGTAAAGATGACAGCTCAAAGGTCTGTCGATACAGGCTGGAATGTGATGAATTGGTGAGAGATGATCAACCAACTGGCAGCTTTGCTTGAAGCGCCCCTGCACACTCAATCGAATGGCAAGATCGACACCCCGCGTCGCTTCGGGCTGGGCCTGCTTTTGGCTATGGGGCTGTTGCTCACCGGTTGTTCAGCGCCAACGGGCGTCAAGTTCATCTCGGCCTCCTCCAAACCCGCTGATCTGACGCAGGTCATGGTCGCCACGTCTCGCCTGCCGTCTGATAAGTCGGACTTCAACGGACGCCGCAACAGGGTGATCAGCTACGCCTCCTATGCGGTTTCCGTGCCTCCCATACACAAGGTCGGTCAAATCGAATGGCCCCAACGGGACCCGGATCCAAAACGCCATTTTGCCGTTGCCGCAAGCCAGCTCTATCAGAGTGAAGAGGCCTTCCGTCAGGCCCTCAATGCCCGTCTCAATGCGCCGGGCGTGCGGGGGTTAGACGGAAAGCGTGAAGCGATGCTGTTCGTCCATGGCTACAACACCGATTTCTCCGAAGCGCTTTATCGTGCGGCACAGATGAAGCATGATTTCGAACTGCCCTTCCCGCTGACCCTCTATAGCTGGCCATCTGCCGGGAAGCCGGAACTGTATATGTATGATCGGGACAGCGTGAAAGCCTCGCGGGATCATCTGGCGGACCTGATCGGCTTGCTCAACCGCTCTGACAGCGACCAGCTCACCCTTGTGGCCCATTCTCTTGGCACCGAACTGCTGATGGAGAGCCTGAGACAGCTGGCCTTGTCGAACCATGGTCACTTGCCAAAGAAAATCGGGGCCGTCATCCTGATCTCGCCGGATCTCGACATGGATGTCTTCAACAGCCAGCTGGCTGCTATCAAGACCTTGCCACCGGAGTTCGTGATCTTCGTGTCGCAAAAGGATGACGCGTTGGCCTTGTCGAGTTTCCTGACCGGAGACCATGGCCGACTGGGCAACACCATCGACGTGTCGAAGATCAAGCGCGGTGGCATTCAAGTTATCGATGTTACAGACTTCGAGGGTGGGGACGAGTTCAACCATATGACGGCGGTCACCTCGCCCAGCCTCGTTACCCTGATCAAGGGCCTTACGAAGTCCGGTCAACGGGGCATGCTGACCAACCAGGGGGAGCAAAGGAGCGTCTCACAAAAGGTTGTCAGCACGGCAACGCTGCCTATTTCGCTGGTGGTGCGGACCACCAGTGCCATTTTCGATCGCGACTGACGCCAATCTGGCCGATCCATTGTAGACCAAAGCGTGATATGACAATTCGGTAAGTTTTGACTTTTCTCAAAGCTGCCATGACAGCCTCAAAGCTAAATGCAGCCATGACCAATGTAACCCTGAAATATGCCACGCGTGCTGTGCCGCGCTACACATCCTATCCGACCGCGCCGCATTTCTCGGCCGATGTCGACAGGAATGTCTATGCGTGCTGGCTTGAGACGATCGATCCGGCAACGCCGATCTCTCTCTATCTCCACGTGCCCTTCTGCCAGTCCATGTGCCATTATTGCGGCTGCTACACCAAGATCACCAAGCAGGAAAAGCCTCTGCAGGACTATGCAGACATGCTGGTACGCGAGGTGGAGCTGGTGGCCAGCAAGTTGCCCGACGGTCAGCCGGTCAGTCACATCCATTGGGGCGGAGGCACACCCTCCATCCTGCCCCATGATGCCTTTTTGCGGGTTGTCGATGCGCTTCGCAGGCATTTCACCTTCACCGAAGGGATGGAGCATGCGATCGAACTGGACCCGCGCACGGTAACACAGAGCCTTGTCAACACTCTGAAGGAAGCCGGGATCAACCGGTCCAGCCTCGGCGTGCAGGATTTCGATCTCAAGGTACAGGAAAGCGTCGGTCGCGTTCAGCCGTTCGAGCAGGTGGAAAAAGCGGTTTCCCTGCTTCGCTCTGCCGGGATCGCGGAGATCAATCTGGATCTGATGTATGGCCTGCCGCACCAGAGCAGAGAAACGATCCGCAACACGGTGGAACTGGCAGCCAAGCTTGATCCGACCCGTCTGGCCCTGTTTGGGTATGCCCATGTGCCATGGATGAAGAAGCATCAGCGCCTGATCCCCGAAGATCTCCTGCCCGATGCCTCCGAACGGATTGCCCTGTTTGACGATGCGACCGAAGCGCTCGCCGATCATGGCTACGAGAAGATCGGCCTTGATCACTTCGCCAAAGCGGACGACCCGCTGGCCGTTGCGGCACGCGAAGGTCGGATGCGGCGCAATTTTCAGGGCTACACCACCGATGAGGCGGATATTCTGATCGGCATCGGTGCCTCCTCTATCGGCAAGATGCCGCAGGGCTACATTCAGAACAGCCCCGACTTTGCCGGTTGGGTGCGGGCGATCGAAGCCGGCGACCTGCCGATCGTTCGGGGCTTGGAAATGGATCCGGATGACCGGGCACGGGCTGCCATCATCATGTCGATCATGACGGCCTACGAGGTGGATGTCGCCGCTATTGCCGACGACTTCGGTGTGGCTCTGGCACCGCTACGGGCCTGCTATCCGCAATTGTCTGAACTGATCGCCGATGGCGTGGCAGATCGCGATGGCGATCTGGTCCGGGTAACCCACGCGGGCCGACCGCTTGTGCGACTGGTTGCTGCCGCTTTCGATGCTTATCTTCAGGCAGGCAAGGGGCGTCATTCTGTTGCGGTCTAGGCGTGATCAAAGCCAATTGTCGCGGTAGGAAATCGAAAAAGCCGAGGCCACCATGTCGGGGGCGCTCGGCTTTTTTTGAGACAGAATTTTGACACAAATCGAACTGCGACAATTTGTCCGTGGAGCTTTACCTATATTAACGACTAGGTAAAACACCGATTATTCGATTATTGCATAAAAATACGTAGAATCACTATCAATACTTGCCCGTGAGGTGACACAGACCGCAGACATTCATGATCCGAATCCGGTCTTGCTTCTCCATCGTGATGACTTTCCGACGCTTCATGTCCGAGAGAACACGGCTGACGGTTTCGATGGTCAGGCCGAGATAGTCGGCGATTTCCTGACGGGTCATGTGCAGCGTAACGACGCTTTCATCGCTGTCGGTGCCTTGAGGGCCGATGCAGGCAAAGTCACCCCGGTGCGGCACGAAGCGCATCAGGAAGGAAGCAACCCGCTCATGCGCCGACTTGCGCCCCAGCAGGACCGCATGCTCATGCAGGCTCTGAACCTGTGACACGAGACATGTTTTCATATGCTCCTGAATGGTCGAAGAGCTTTCAGCCTCCTTGCGGGAGACCATGTGAACAAGCGTTTCCGTCAGAGTTTCTGCTGAAGTATCATAGACTTCGCCAGCGGGAACACCAAACAGATCGCCCGGTCCGAGAATCTCGACGACCTGACGGCGACCATCGGGCAGCAGTTTGTAGAGCATGACCGAACCGTCAGCGACTTCATAAATGTTGTTGGCTGGGTCGCCTTCAAAGAAAATGATGCCATGGGCCGGGAATGTCTTGTGTCTGCTCTGATCGCTGGACATGATTCCTTTGTTTTCCGTCTCCGCCGGATAGGAAGATCGAGAAGCCACGTTGCCGCTGGCCATGCGGTGGCCCGACATTTTAAGAATACGCTCTTCCGACATGTTTCCCTACTCCCGTTCCTGAAGCGATCACTCAAAGAAACCCATCCCCCGCTTCGAGGATTGTGAAAATCTATACGACATGTTTCTTTGTGCTGCAATTGGTCGCGCTCAAAAACGATACTACACGTAATTACCCTTAGTCCCAAAGGGAAAAAAGTCTCCAATGGTTTTCGAGGTGCGAAAGATTTTTTTGGATAACTATAATTAAATTAAAAAGACATATCTTTCAGATAGATACAAAAAAACCGGATTGAAATCCGGTTTTTGTCCGATGAGTCTTGAAACACATCTTCTTTTCGAAGCCCGCACGAAGCCCAAATGCGCGCGCGCTCGGCAAATCATTATTCACGCAGATCGGCAGAATCCGGTCGCTGGTTTAGCGACCGGTCAGCACGATACGAACAAGATCTGCGGTATTGCGGGCCTTGAGCTTTTCCATGATCCGTGCACGGTGAACTTCAATCGTGCGCGGCGAAATTGCCAGATGCTGACCCGCTTCCTTGTTGGAGGCACCCTGAGTGATCTGCAACAGAACGTCGCGTTCACGTGGGGTCAGGCTCTCCGCATGTGGGAAACTCCAGTTTGCCAAGGTCGACTGACCGGCATCCGGGGTCTTGTTGACCGTTGCCAGAATCTTCTCGATCCGATTGACCACTTCGGTGCCGTCAAACGGCTTTTCGATAAAGTCATGGGCGCCCTGTTTGATGGCGGCTACGGCCATCGGAATGTCACCCTGACCAGAAATGATCAGAACGGGGGCTGCGATGTGGCGGGCAGCCAGTTCTTCCATGACCTCAAGGCCGGAGCGACCGGGCATATGAACATCCATCAAAATGATGGATGGTACGGATTCACGCAGGCCGGAGAGGAAATCCTCCCCATTGGAGAAGGTTTGAACCTGATAGCCTTCCAGCTCGAACAGAACGGACAAAGCGTCCCGGACGGCTGGATCATCATCGACGATATGAATAGAAGGGTGCAGATCAGTTGTCATTCGTTGCCTCTTGGCTTATTCGGGCGTTTTTGATGCCGTCGGAGCACTGTCACTCTGCCAATCATCGTCAATGTCGGTCACATCGGGATCGTCCGATGGGTCTTGCGACAAAGGGGATACGATGGGCAGGGTCAGGATAAAACAGGCCCCCGGCTGGTTGATATCGGTTGGTGCCAATTCGAGGCTCCCACCATGATTCTGGGCAATGGACCGTGCAATGGCGAGCCCCAGCCCCATGCCATTGCGCCGTTCGGAGTCAAAGGCCTTGAACAATGTATCCCGATGGGAATCGGGAATGCCCGGGCCGGTGTCCTTGAAGTGAACCACAACACGTTTTCGCAGATCCTCCTGTTCGGAAGGCACCGAAACCGTGATATTGATGTCCCGTTGATCCTGATCACGCATGGCCTGAAAGGCGTTGCGCAACAGGTTGAGGAAGATCTGCTCGATCTGAACGGGATCGACCGCAACTGCAGGCATGTCATCCGTGGCCGTCAGATTGACATGCACATCCGTTGCAGCAAAGCCGACGAGCGCCAGTTGATGCGCACGCTGAATGATATCAACGATATTGCAATGGCTACGCTCGGGCTCCTTCTTTTCTATGATCGACCGAATGCGTTGTAGCAAGGAGGCGGAGCGCTGGGCTTCCTGACGGGCCTTGCCACACAACTCGGTCAGCTTGTCCAGATCTTCCTGGTCAAGTTGCTGGGCGCAGGGATTGGCGTTCAGTTTGCGCTCGATCGCCTGCAAATAAAGAATGATGGCGGTCAGCGGCTGGTTGAGCTCGTGGGCAACGGTGGCCCCCATCTCGTCCATCGCATTGATCCGCGTCATCTGGTTGAGTTCGGTCTGCAGGCTGCGCAGGCGCCCTTCGGCGTCTTTGCGGGGGCGCAAATCACGCAGCACACCGATGAACTGCTTGCCGTCCTCGGTTTCGGTCACGCCGACCGACAGGTCGAATGGAAACGTGCTGCCATCCTTGTGGCGGCCCTGCACCTCACGACCGATGCCAATGATCGAATGCTCCCCGGTGCGCAAGTAGCGATCGACCCATGCATCATGGTGACGGGCATATTTCATCGGCATCAGGATATCGACGCTCTGGCCAACCACTTCCTCGGCGGTATAGCCAAACAGCTTTTCCGATGCCTTATTGAAGAGGAGAATGCGCGAATGGGCATCCATCAGGCAGATGCTGTCAGCCGCCATGTCGAGCAATGACATCAGGCGGGCGTCGATCTGTTCAAGCGGACGAAATGGCACGGCCTGTCTTTTAGGCGAGGTTTCGTCCATTCGCTTGGGACCGTTGATGGTTACCGTTGCGTCCATATCAGGTGATCTCTTACGCCTGTTCCAAATCCAAAACCCGTTCCGGCATTGCGTCTCTGGCCGAAAGCCAACGATTCAAACGCATTACCGCACGATCCATCTGCTCGGAAGTTGTTGCGAAACATAGTCGCATAAATGCGCACCCGCTTTGACCAAACGCAAAACCCGGTGCCAATCCCACTTTCGCCTCATCGACCAGCTGTTTGGTCAAAGGCCATGCATCGGGCTCATCGGCCAGCCCGAAGAAGAAATAGAAGCTGCCTTTGGGGGCGGCAAAGCGCAACTGGTTGTTGCCCTCAAAAGCCTCCAGCAGCTTGGAGCGGCCCACCCGCGCCTGCTCGATCTGCTTGGCCACAAATGCTTCGCCATCCTCGAGCGCTGCAATGGCTGCGCGCTGCATGAAGACGGCAACACCGGACGTGGAATATTGAATGAGATTCTCGATGATGTCGCCCATTGCCGGCGGGGCAGATATCCAGCCCACACGCCAGCCGGTCATGGCCCAGTTTTTCGAGAAACTGTTGACGAAGAGAATGCGGTCATCCTCGTCCATGATCTCATAGAAGGACGGGGCCGTGTCGCGCCCTTCACCGTAATAGAAGCGGGTATAGATCTCGTCGGCAATGATCCAGATGCCCTTTTCGCGGGCAAAAGCGAGGATCGCACGAAGTTCGGCCTCATCGGCAACCCAGCCGGTCGGATTGCTTGGGCTATTGATGAAAATCGCCTTGGTCCGCTCGGTGCAAGCACCGAACAGCGCATCGAGATCGAGATGCCAACCTTCAGGCCGAAACTGCATCGGCACTTCAACCGCTTTGGCACTGGCAATGCCGACCGCCGCAGACAGGTTTGGCCAGGCAGGCGTTGGCAAGACGATCTCGTCACCAGGACCGGCCACCATGCGCACCGCCATCTGGATGGCCTGCATGCCCGAGCCAACCACAAAGAAGCGTTCTGGATCGAAGGGGCGGCCATAAAGGCGCTCGTGATAGCGGGCAATGGCCTCGCGCAATTCGGAGATGCCACGCTGATAGGTGTAGAAGGTCTCGCCCGCCGCAAGGGAGCGGGTGGCTGCATCGCAGATGAAATCGGGAGTTGGCAGAACGCCCTGTCCGGCCCACAAGGGGGTGATATCGTCCTTGCCGTCTGCATATTTGATGATTTCGATAATCTGACTGGCCGGCGCGTCAATCGCCTCTGCACGCAAACTCGACATGATGCTGGACTGCATTTGTTGGACCTTCTGAATTAAATGCGTAGTTTACCCTAGCAGTTTGCACATAAAGGCATTCAATTAAAGAGGGTGTTGTTTGCGCTTATCATCCTTGCGCCCATTTTTTCCCATGTGCAAGGGGTGATACTTAGCCAGAAGGTCCAGTCCTCGCCCAAAGAATGGGTGTTGGGGTGCTTTATTGCCCGATTTGGACGCGGATGTCGGGTTCATTGCGCTGATGTTGCCCCTACGCAGAAAAGCGGTGACGGCTTGTCCGGCTGATTCTCCGGTTAAAAACAGCACAGGTGAAGGAGCCGGTTTCGTCTCATGTCTGGAATCCTTGAAAAATCTTATGCTATATCTGCTTTAATGATGTAGGAGGAATCGCCTTTTATGCTGCAAGGCTGGATGGTCGTGCTGACGACCCTGTTATATATCGGTCTGTTGTTTGCGATCGCCTCCTATGGGGATTATCGCGCACGGCGCAATCCCGGCCGGGAACGCAATCCCAATCTCTATGCCCTGTCGCTGGCGGTCTATTGCACCAGCTGGACCTTTTTCGGCTCCGTTGGCCTCGCCAAGTCGAGTGGCCTTGATTTCATCACCGTCTATATTGGCCCGATCATCCTGTTCACCCTTGGCATCCCGCTCGTCTGGCGGATCATTCGCCTCTCGAAGGCCGAGCGCATCACCTCGGTTGCCGACTTTCTGGGTGCCCGCTATGGCAAGAACCAGCTTGTCGCAGCGGTGGCGACCGTCATCACGGTGGTTGGCACGATGCCCTATATCGCGTTGCAGCTCAAAGCGGTGGCCACCTCGGTCGCCACTCTGATGGAGCATCTCAATATCGCCTTCCCGAATGGCAACCTGCCGGTGTTGGCCGATATTGCCTTTTTCGTGGCAATCGCCATGGCGGTGTTTGCCATCCTGTTCGGCACCCGCCACGCGGACGCAACCGAGCATCAGGATGGCCTCATTCTCGCGGTGGCGACGGAAAGTGTGGTCAAGCTGTTCGCCTTTCTCACGGTGGGCATGTTCATCACCTTCTGGATTTTCGATGGCCCCGGCGATCTGTTCAGTCAGGCTTCGGATGCAGGCATTTCCTTCCTCGGGCCACAGGGCGGGCCGGATGCCATCAACTGGATCGTGATGATCACCCTGTCGACCGGAGCGGCTCTTTTGTTGCCGCGCCAGTTCCATGTCGCGGTGGTGGAGAATACCTCCGAGCGGTCTCTGCGTCGGGCGACATGGATGTTCCCGCTCTATCTGATCCTGATCAATCTGTTCGTCATTCCGATTGCGTTGGCGGGGCAATTGTTGCTCGGCAGTCAGGTGGATGCAGACAGCTATGTGCTGACCCTGCCGATGGCCCATGGGGCGGAAACCATGACGCTGATCGCCTTTCTTGGCGGGCTGTCGGCGGCAACCGCCATGGTCATTGTCTCATCCGTGGCCCTGTCGATCATGATTTCAAACGATCTGGTCATCCCCTTGATCCTGCGCCGCCATGCGGATCAGGCGATCAGCTCGCCAGATATGGGCCGGACCCTGCTGAATGTGCGGCGGCTGGCCATTCTGGCATTGTTCACACTTGCCTATGCCTTCTATCGCACGGCGGTCAACAATACCGCACTCGCACAGATCGGGCTGATCGCCTTTGCGGCGATGGCCCAGTTCCTGCCTGCGTTGATTGGCGGCCTGATCTGGAAACGGGCCAATGCACGTGGCGCGATTGCCTCCCTGCTGGTTGGCTTCTTTGTCTGGGCCTATACCCTGTTGCTGCCGATGTTTGCCCAGTCCGGCCTGATCCCGGTGGACTTCCTGGCTGACGGGCCGTTCGGCATCACCTTCCTTAAGCCACAGGCCTTGTTCGGCACCGATCTCCCCTCGCTTCTGCACGGAGTTTTCTGGAGCCTTTTGTTCAACCTGATCGCCTATACGGCAGGGTCGGTGTCGCGACAGCCGGAAATGATCGAGCGGCTGCAGGCCAACATTTTCGTACCGGACGAATTGCGCCCGCCACAGACCCGACGTCTGTTCCGCACCATGCTGACGGCGGGGGACCTGGAAGATATGGTGGCGCGTTATCTGGGAGCCGAACGCACCTTGCGTAGTTTTCGCGCTCACGCCAAAGAGCGCAGCATGCCCTATGAGCGCAATCTGGATGTGGATCCGCAATTCCTGCGCTTTGCCGAGCAATTGCTGGCCAGCGCCATTGGCTCGGCCTCCTCGCGGCTGCTGATGAGCCTGCTATTAAAACGACAGGAAGCCTCGCCCAAGGGGACGATGAAGCTGCTCGACGATGCCTCCGAAGCGCTGCAATATAACCGTGATCTGCTGCAGACCGCGCTCAACCATGTGCGACAGGGCATTGCGGTGTTCGACACCGATTTGCGTCTCACTCTCTGGAACAAGCCGTTCCGCAGCCTGCTCAATATCCCGCCGGAATTTGGTCAGGTCGGCACGCCCCTGCAATCGATCCTGCATCATATTGCTGATCGGGGGGACTTTGGCGAAGGCCAAAGTGAACAGCTGGTCAATGACCGGATCGATCTGATCGTCGTCCAGCAAGCACCCTATCAGGAGCAGATGGGTGGCTCGGGGCGGACCCTGTCCATTCGCGCCGATGCGATGCCCGATGGTGGCATTGTCATCACCTTTGCCGACGTGTCCGAGCGGGTGCGGGCCGAACGGGCCTTGGAAAGCGCCAATGAAACGCTTGAACGCCGGGTGCGTGACCGAACCCGCGAATTGATGCATCTGAATGATGCCTTGCGCACCGCCAAGCAGGATGCGGAAGCGGCCAACGTCTCCAAGACGCGCTTTCTGGCCGCCGCCGGACACGACATCATGCAGCCGATGAATGCCGCAAGGCTCTATACCACCGCCTTGGTCAACCGGCTTGAAGGCATGGCAGAGGCAAGCGAAGACGCCAAGGTGGCCGAATGCGCCGTCATGGCGGGCAATATCGACAGCTCGCTCGAGGCGGTTGAGGATATTATCGGGGCTTTGCTCGACATTGCCCGGCTGGATTCCGGCGCAATGAAAGCCCAACTGTCGGCCTTCCCGATTGATGAATTGCTGGAGCGGATGCGGATCGATTTCGAGCCGATGGCCAAGGAAAAGGGGCTGGAATTGCGGATCATACCGTGTGGTCTGCATGTGCGCTCGGACAAGCATTTGCTACGCCGTTTGTTGCAAAATCTTATTTCCAACGCCATCAAATATACGCCAGAAGGCCGAGTTCTGGTCGGCTGCCGGCGTCTGGAAGGAGCGATTGAATTTCAGGTCCATGATACCGGAGTCGGGATCCCGGAAGCCCAGCGCGAAGAAATCTTCCTTGAATTCCAGCGTCTTGACGAAGGGGCACGGATTGCTGGCGGACTGGGCCTTGGCCTGTCGATTGTCGACCGCATCGCCAAGGTGCTCGACCATCCGATCCGGCTGATGTCGGCTGTGGGCAAGGGGTCGGCCTTTGCGGTGAAACTGCCTGCCTTCCGGCTGCTGCACAGCGCCCGCCGGGCCGAGGCCCCTGCCTCGATGGCCAACCAGCCGCTCAGTCATCTGTCGATCCTGTGCATCGACAATGAACCCAAGATCATGGAAGGCATGCGGGCCATGCTGGAGGGCTGGGGCTGCACGGTTCTGACCGCTGGCGGCATCGAGGAAGCCGAGGCAACCTTGCTGGAATCCGACGTCAAACCGGACGGCATTCTGATCGATTATCATCTCGACAATATGCTGGGCACCGATGCCTGCACTGAATTGAGAGCACAATTCGGCACTGACATCATGGCCAGCCTGATCACCGCCGACCGCACCGCAGAGGTGCGCGAAGAGGCCCGCAGCAAAGATATGGCAATCCTCAACAAGCCGGTCAAACCCGCCCAGCTGCGCGCCCTGCTCAACACATGGAACATGACCGCGATGCGCAAGCGCAATCAGTGAGATGCTTTTGCCCGATGGATGAGCCAGACAAAAAAACCCGCATTCGATGCATGCGGGTTTTTGATTTCACAAAGTGTCGGATGTGATCAGCTTTTTGCGCCTATGGCCTGCCATTGACCGGCTTCGATCTTGGCGGCGGCGATGACGGCCTGTGTGCGGCTGTCGACATTGAGCTTTTGCAGGATCGCCGAAACGTGGGCTTTCACCGTGGCTTCGGAGACATTCAGCTCATAGGCAATCTGCTTGTTGAGCAAGCCTTCCGACAGCATCATCAACACACGCACCTGCTGTGGTGTCAGAGTGTTGAGGCGTTCCACCAATTCGGTGATTTCATCGCTGTATGGGGCGTTGAGATCGATGCTTTCCGGCACCCAAGTCTCACCGTTCAGCACGGCGCGAATGCCCTGAGCAATGGCATCGATGGACATGGACTTCGGAATGAAGCCCGATGCCCCAAATTCCATACAACGGCGGATGGTTGGAACGTCTTCGCTGGCTGATACAATGACCACCGGAATGGCCGGATATTGCGCCCGAAGATAGAGCAGGCCAGAGAAGCCACGGACGCCCGGCATGGACAGATCGAGCAGCACAAGATCAATGTCTTCAGAAACTTCGAGCCTTTCGCCCACCTGCTCCAGGGTCCCGGCCTCATGAATGGCAATCTGATCGAAGATCGTTTCCAGTGTCTGGCGCAGCGCGCCCCGGAACAGTGGATGATCATCGGCAATAATAATATTCAGAGATGCCTGATGCACTTTCGGTCCTCCCCCAATCAGATGGGTGGAATGTGTCTGTCAGATCTGGCGGATCGGACTAGACCACCCCTCACGTCAAACTCACTTCGTGGCCAGGCAGAAACGCCAACCGGCCACCCACTTCCTGTCCTTGCCGATTTTCACCGGTCGGACACGCTCCTCATGCTGCCTTGAAGTTCCACCTCACTTGGAGGTGTGCCGCTTCGGGATGTCTGCCGTGAAGGCGCTTTGCCACCCCTGATTGGCAAATTTGCCAAAGAAAACATGAAGAGTTCGAGCAAACTATGGGCGGTTGCCGCTGTCTTGGCAAGACGTAGCATTGACATATTCGCAAATTCGTTGAGCGGATACGGCAATTCACTTGAAAAAAATGTCGCGCAGTCGCTTCCTTTGGGGAAATCCTTGCGATGAGCGCCAAGTTTGTTAACCATAACAAGCCTGTGGCAGTTGAACCGGAAAGAATCGCTGTTTGACTTCAAGCCATTTCCCTCTTTCTCGCTTCTGCAGCATTGTCCGATCCCATGCCGCTTGCAAGCTGTGGTTTCGGACATCTGATCGTTATATTTCAGCAATAGGCTCTGGCGCGACAGGACATGGTTCGCGCTTTTGGGGCCCAACCGGTGGCTGAGAGCGCCCATGCCTTGCGGCGGTATCTGTCCGCAGATGGGGCCAATGTGGGACCGAGGCAAAGGCGATGCACCTCTTTGAGACAGCGAGCTGTACATGCTTGCCCGACATCGACCCGGAGTTGCGTTACGCCATCGACATGACGGCCCGCAGCGTTGAGGCCCATCGGGCATTGATGCGGACCATGCCAGCTCTGCATCAGGTCGAGATTGGCGGCGAGCTGATCACCAATGGACCATTGCCGACCCGCCTGACCGTGGCCGCTTGGACCATGCAGCGCTGCTTCTTTCCCGAACAATCCGCAGATCTGCTGCGCGCACTGGAAGCCGATCTGGTGTTGGTCTCGCAAATGGATATCGGCATGGCCCGCACCCATCAGCGCCACACCGCCAAGGCATTGGCTGACAGCCTTGGCATGCGCTATTGCTTTGGCCTTGAATATTTCGAGGCCGGATTGGGCAATGCGGTCGAAAGACGCTTGGCGGCTGACAGCCGCAACGACAAAGGCTGGCATGGCAATGCCATCCTGTCACGGGTGGACCCGGACCGCGTGGCCCTGATCCGTTTGGATGCCAATGGTGCAAATTTTACAGCAACCCACGATGCTGCGTCGGAGGAGATGGAGGGCTGTCGCATTGGCGGTTCTTGCGCGGTTGCCGCCACTTTCTCGACCGCACATGGCCCATTTTGCGCCGTTTCCACCCGCCTCGCCAGCACCCACGCGCCGATCCTGCGCCTCGCCATGCTGGAGCGCCTCATCGCCGCTCTGGACATGTTTGCCACCGATCTTCCGATCCTCATTGGTGGTGATTTCGGCACCCTGTCGGATCTGCATGGTCTGGACAAGGATCTGGAACCACTTTTTCGCACAGCCCAACGGCATGGTTATAGCTGGGAGAATAACGCCACCGGCACCACCACGCGCCCCAACGGTCGCTCGGTCGGGCTTAAAGCCCGCAAGCATCAGGACTGGTTTTGCACGCGCGGCTTTGCGCCAAGAGGGGCACGGATCGTGCCGGGGCTGGATATGAGCGGCAAGGCACTTTCGGATCATGATGTTATTCTGGGCACTTTCGATCAAGTTCGGACGGATCAGGATCCCGACTTTGGTGACGCCACCCATTCCACTTGAAGTCGTTACTTTTTCCAAACAATAAATGCCAAAAATTCCTGTCGTCAGAAACACCTAAGCAAATCGAATACTAGTTCCAAAATCGTTTTCGCGATATAATTTACTTAAAACAATTCAAAGTTAGTTCGTGCTTTCTGAAAAGGAGGATCGTCATGACACGTTTTGTCACGCTGAACCAATATATCAATACATGGGAATGCGACGAAAATGATCATATGAACGTTCAGTTCTATTTCTCGATGTTCGATGATGCGAGCAAGCTGTTTGCTTCCTGCAACAAGATGGAAGATGCATTCTCCAAGCGCATCAGTCGCCATGTCCGGTTCCATTCGGAATTGAGAAGTGGATCGCAAGTGCGCATTCTGACCTCGCTGGTGACGCCGGAAACCGACGATGGCATGCCGGAAAGTGGCTGCTTCGTTCAGCATGTGATGGAAAATATCACCAACGGGCTGGTCGCGGCTTCAGCGCTCGATCTTTATGAGGGAACCGCCTGGCCAAGCCATGCCAACCATCAAGACAAGATCGACGACAATGTCATGCCACGCGCCCTCAAGCATGACGCGGATTTCTCCCTGAAATCACCGGAGGATTTCGGCGAAACCCTGATTGGTCGCGGCATCGTCCATCCCGCCATGTGTGATGCCACCGGTCATGCCCGCGATCAGGCCTATATCAGCGCCGCGTCGGATGTCGGGTCCCATGCATGGGCGCAGGTTGGAATGAACAGCAACTGGCTGAAGGTCAACGGCTTTGGTCGTGTATCGATCGAAATGCGGCTCTGTGTGCTGGAAGGCATGAAAGCCGGGGATCAATTTAGCATCCATGTAGCCTTCACAAGCCTGCAGCCCAACATGTTCACGATGCGCTATGACTTCTTCGATATCCGCGATGGACGCCATATCGCCTTTGTTGACACCGCTGCCATGGTGTTCAGTGTCGCAACAAGACGCTCGAACCATTTGCCGGACTTTGCCAAAGAAGCCATCAAGGAAAGGATGATTTGATTTCCCTGCAGACGTCGGACTTCGGGCCTGTGCATGTGCAGGCTCAGAGAGGTCGGTCGTCCTGAAACCAGACATTCAAAGACCGACCCCGGCCTCGCGGTAGTCCCCACCGCGGGGCCATTTTGTCTTGTCGCTCATCCTGTTTTCGTGCCCCGTTTCTTGAGGCGGTCTTGGCACCGATTGGCGGCTGTGGGTCTTTCCTTTTGGCCTGCTTTGTGGTGTCATCAAGCCCGCCTTTTGTTTCTCTCAGGACTTGTGTGATGACCCGTTTCGTTTCGCTCAACCAGTTTGTCAATCTATGGGAATGTGACGAAAACGATCACATGAATGTCCAGTTCTATTTCGCCAAATTTCAGGATGCGGCCCAATTGTTTGCCATGTGCCACAAGCTGGATGATCAATTGGGACCCCTGATCAATCGCCATGTGCGCTATCATTGCGAACTGCGTGGTGGCGCCCAGATCCAGATCACCTCGTCGGTGATTGTCGCCTTTGGCGACCTGATCGCTCCGGGCGAAGGATGTTTCATCCAGCATGTGATGCGTGAGACCACAACCGGTCGGATTGCAGCGACAGCGCTAGACTGGCATCGGGGGAGCTTGCCGCCTCTGTCTGACGCCCTTTGTGATGAGGCCAACACGGCGGTGATGCCGCGTGGTTTGAAGGATCCTGCCGATCTCACCCCCAGACAACCGCCACAAGAGGATGGCCTTATCATTGCCCGCGGCATCTTGCATCCGGGGCTTTGTGATGGTGACATGCTGGCACGGGATCAGGCCTATATCTCAGCTGTGTCCGATGCGGCCTCTCATGCTTGGGAGCGGGTCGGTCTGGATGTCAAATGGCTGGAGTCACAAGGATTTGGCCGCATGGCGGTAGAAATGCGGCTGCATATTCTCAGCCCCATGAAAGTGGGAACAGCCTATCAAATGCAATTGGGCTATACGGGCCTTCAAGCCCGCGCATTGACCAAACGCTATGACTTTTTCGACATGCGGGACGGTGCCCATCTGGCGATCCTGGAGGCTGCGGTGATGCTTCTCAATCACACCACACGCAAGTCCGAGCCCTTGCCGGACTTCACCCGTGCGAAGGTCGCAACGATGCTTGGCGCAAGCTGATCAGAGCTTCAGGGATCAAAACCCTAGACGCGGTTTTCGTCAAACTCCTTGCGGAACTCCTTCACCACCCCGAAGAAACGGCGCATCATGGCTTCGCCCATATCGAGAAACTGCTCGAAATTGTCAGGCAGGCCGCTCTCATCGTCTTTGTCTGCCTTGGGGGGCTGTTTCTCGACCGGATCCTTGGCCTGTGCGTCTCCGCCCGATGGTGGATTCTGGTCGGTTTGTTTGCTCTTGCCCAGCTCCATCGGGCCAGAGGCGGTTGGCCCCTTGTCCTTTGATGTGTCGCTTGGCTGGGTTTGTGCGGCCCCGCCGGACCGCGGGGCATCTTCCATGGCACCGAGCTGGTCTGAAAGGGCACTATTTTGCTCTTCCAGCAGGTCAATCCGATGATCAAGAATGTCGAGGCGATTCCGGAGTAGCTGATTGAATTTCTGCTCCTGCTCCAAGGCTGTCGCCAGTCGTGCCAATTCTGCCAGCAGCGGCTCGCGCCAATCCTGTTCCTCCTGCTGATTTTGCGACAGAGACGGTTTGGCTCCACCCGATGGGCTTGCAGTTTGAGCAGCCGTTGGCAACGTCATTCCAGATACCAGCAATCCGGCCACCAACAACATGGCTGGTCGTTCGAAATGCGGTGGAGTTCGCCTCTTCGTACTGATCATGGCTTGGTCCTCTCTGCGGTCGCACCCGTCGGGTTGCCAGAGGGTCAATCTAACAGATTCCACGCATCAGAGCCAAGGCTCTCGACTAATCGCTTCCGGGCATGCAAAGGGAAATGAGCGGATAAAGGAGACGGAACAGACCGCGGGCCTGTCCCAGTGCCTAGGCAGAATGCTTCTGGCGCAGCCCCTGGCGGAACTGTTCTACCTCACGATAGACGTTGCGCTGGAGGAACCTGAAATGCTCGACACGCCATTTCATCAGCGCCTCGAAGGTCTTCATGCTGACATCCTGCTCAACGAGAATGCGCAGCAAGGTCCGGTTGCCTTCGGTGGACAGCAGATGTTCCATGGCCTTGGTCGACAGACCCGGGCGGTCGCTGAGCAGCCAAAGAATATCATCCTTGCGCTCAGCCCGTAACAGGGCCTGCAGCAGCTCGTCATAGGTGAGTTCACCAAGATTGATCTGCAGGGTCGCTTCTTCGCGATTGACCGGGCCGTCTGAGAGATCATTGGCCGGTTTCATTTTGGCTTTGCCGCCCACCCCAAAGGCCACCTCATCAAGGGAGCCTTCCTCGCTTGCCTTGACAATCGACATGGGAACGAAGGGGCAGCCATCGGCAAGACTGTGCAGAATGCTATCATGAAAGGTCTGGTCCTTCAGACAACGTTCGGCGATCAGTGCCTGCAATCGTGGCGAGGATTGGCCAACAATCGAACAGAAGGTCATAGCTTGTTGGGAGAAGTCAGCTCCGATATTGCGCACCAACTCCTCGACCACCCCGACAAAGGCACGGGCCATGAGTGCATCCACAAGGCATTCCGGCACTTCAGTGCGCCGGGCAATGGCCTTCAGAACCTCTTCGTTGCGCTGACGGGAGGCTGCAATCAGCTTATCGACGCTGAGCAATGGCGAATGCTCGAACAAGGGAATCACATGCTCGTCAGCTTCCTGCGACAGCTTCTCAGCCAGTTCCGTTGTGATATAGGCGGTCTGTGCCAGCAAGGTAATGATGTCTCGCCTGACGGAAAGACTGATATGGTCATAGAGATCCATCACCAAGGCGGAAAACAGATTGCGTTCGAGATGGGTCGGTGTGTGGCTGATGCGGCGGACATATTCCGCAGTCACCTTGCGGACCAGCAAGGAACGCGCTTCGGGATCGGTTTCCCGCGCTAGCGATTCCAATGTCTGACTGATTTGCGCCCCCATGGCCTACTCCACTCCCGGCTGAATTCACAACAGCATCTTATAATTGATCCAGTTTATCCAATAAACCTTAAGAAGTCTTACGAGGAATACTTAAAGTCTTCCTATCCAGGCGAAAAGAAGTGTTAATACTCTTGATAATTGCAGAAAACCAAACCCGTTTTGTTGGCGGCCACTGGCATTTGGACACAAAAACAGGCCAGCTCGAAAGCTGACCTGCTGCCAAGCCCTGATCGCGTTATGGGGAAACGCACCGTCCATCTGCTGATTTTCGATGTGATGGTGGACTAGGGCGTGCTGGAGAAAGCCGGGCGACCGGACTGAATGGCTTCCTCAACCAGATGAAAGCGATCCTGTCCCCAGAAGGGTTCATCCTGATAGACCACACAGGGGGATCCGATAATGTCGTGCGCAATGCCGCGTTCGGTGTTGGCTTCATAAATGGCGGCGACCGTGTCGCTTTCAGCCTTTTGCAACACCGCGTCAGCATCTTCACCAACCGCGCTCAAACAAGCGGCGACTACGTCCCGTTCTGCAATGTTGGCCTCCTCCACCCAGACCTTGCGCATGATCGCAGTCATTAGGGCTGCGGGGTCGCGTCCCTCTTCAATCACAGCGATGACAGCAGAGTCGGCCAAAGCGGGATTTGTGGGGAAGTATTTCGGCTGCAGGTTCATCTCAAGGCCGTGGTGGGCGCGCCAGCGCTGCAATTCCAGCATCCGATTGCGGTTGCGGGCCGGATTGCGGTCGCCAAGGGCAAGACCGCCGGAGGCTGCGAAGACCTTGCCAAGCTGGATCGGCCGATAAGTGACATTGAGTTGAAGCCGTGAGGCCATGTCCAGAAAGGCCTGATGGCCGATATAGGCAAAGGAGGAGATGGTGGTGAAATAATAGTCCACCGATGCACCGGTCTTGATGTCAGTCATCTTGTTTGTCCAAGGGTTGATCCAGAAAACACGTAGTCGATTTCCGGACCTTACATTAATTTTTACCGATTAGTCTAAATTAAATTTTGGTGCCGCTGATTATTCCATGCACGATGTCGTGAAGCGGCGATTCATCCACAAGGCCAGACATGGCCATTCTCTAATAAAGCAAATTAAATCAATATTTTATTTATTATTTTCCAGCAAACAGCATAGATATTCTCGATTGCTGCAAAAGAAGACACAATCGTGGGGAATGGTCGCAGCATGCAGACATTTGCCATTCGAGGGCACTTGCCGGGACGGGTGCCCAGCTCTGAAAGGATCTCGCGCCATGACGATCAAACAGCTTTCCTCAAAACTGGTCTATGAAAATCGCTGGATGTCTCTACGCGAGGATGAGGTGCGCTTTTCCGGTGGCTTTGAGGGCATTTACAGCGTCGTCGACAAGCCCGACTTTGCTGCGATCATTCCCATTCATGATGATGGGCGAATCCAGCTGGTGCAGCAATATCGCTATCCCGTCGGCGGGCGCTTTTGGGAAGTGCCGCAGGGGGCATGGGAAGACAGCCCCGATGTTGATCCCTTTGCCCTGGCAGCAGGCGAGCTGGAAGAGGAAACCGGCTATCGGGCGACGGAATGGGAAAAGCTCGGCCAGTTCTACAATTCCTATGGCTTTCTCAATCAGACCTGCCATTTGTTCGTCGCCCGTGGCTTGAGCGAAGGGGTGATGAACCGGGAGGAGACCGAAGCGGGCATGGAAACCGCCGCCTTCACCTATGAGGAAGTACTGGCCATGATCAAGAGCGGTGAGATCCCGGATTCGGTGACCCTGTCGGCCCTTGGTTATTGGCGGATGATGGCGGGGTGATCTTCGTGGTGGTGATCACAAAAAAAGGCCGGGAGCGGATGCGTCCCGGCCTTTTGATTTCATGGTCTTGTCGGCTTATTCAGCGGCGACCTTGCTGCTTTCCGGGTTGAAGCGGACATAGAAGCGATCCTTGTTGGCCGCCATGTCTTCAAGCAAGCTCGGTGCCTTAAAGCGCTCGCCGAATTTGGCTTCCAGCGCCTTGCATTTGGCAAGGAAGGCAGGCGTCCCCATCGTGTCGATATAGGAGAAAACACCGCCGGTGAAAGGGGCAAAGCCGAAGCCGAGGATCGAGCCGACATCAGCCTCGCGGACATCTTCCAGCACGCCATCTTCAAACACCCGCACGGCTTCCACCGCTTGGGCGACCAGCAGGCGATCCTTGATCTCGGCATGGTCGATGCTGTCGGCATCCAGCTGCGGCGCGAGGTCTTTGAGGCCCGGCCAGAGGCGTTTGTTGCGGCCTTCATAATCATAGAAGCCCTTGCCGTTTTTGCGGCCAAGACGACCCTCATCCACCACCAGCTTTTTCAGCAAGGCTTCCTGAGCAGGGTCGACCGAGCCTTCGCCCAATTGCTTTTTGGTGGTCTGAAGGATGTTCCAGGCCAATTCCAAAGCCACCTCGTCATTCAAAGACAAAGGACCGACCGGCATGCCCGCCTGTTTGGCGAGATTTTCGACCATTGCTGCCGGGACGCCTTCGGTCAGCATCAAGTGGCCTTCGCGGACATAGGCCAGCACCGAGCGATTGGCAAAGAAGCCACGGCCATCATTGACGAGGATCGGGGTCTTCTTGATCAGAGCGACGAAATCGAGCGCCTTGGCGATGGCTTCATCGCCGGTTTCCTTGCCCTTGATCACTTCGACCAGCATCATCTTATCAACCGGCGAGAAGAAGTGGATGCCAATGAAGCCTGCCGGATTGGACACGGCTTTTGCCAGACCGGTGATTGGCAGGGTGGAGGTGTTGGAGGCGATGGTGCAGCCCTTGCCAACCACGGCTTCGATTTTCTGGAAAATCGAAGCTTTCAATTCGGGATCTTCAAACACCGCTTCGATCACCAGATCGCAATCCGCAAGCTGGGCATAATCGTTGGTCGGGGTGACGCGGGAGAGGATCGCTTCGACCTTATCCTGCGTCGTGCGGCCTTTTTTCAGCGCCTTGGTCAGGGTCTCTTCGATATGGCCCTTGCCCTTGTCGGCGCTGTCTTGGTCACGATCCACCAGCACCACGTCAAGCCCGGCCTTGGCCGAGACATGGGCAATGCCTGCCCCCATGAAGCCAGCGCCGATGACGGCGACTTTCTTCAGGTCACTCTTCGGCACGCCAGTGGGACGACGGGCCCCTTTGCCCAACTCTTGCATATTGAGGAACAGGGAGCGGATCATATTGGCCGCTTCCGGGGTGGCGACGGTCTTGGCGAAATAGCGGCTCTCGATTTTCAGCGCCGTGTCCATATCCATCAACAGGCCTTCATAGGCTGCGCGGATCATGTAGCGGATGGCCGGGTAATTGTCGTGGGTCTCGCGGCGATAAATCGCGCCGACCGCTGGCCAAACCTGAAAACCGGCTGGGCTGTAAACCCGACCCGATGGCAGCTTGAAGCCCTTTTGATCCCATGGTTTGACGGCTTTGAGGCCATCGCGGATCATTTGCTTGGCGGCTTCGATCAGCTCATCCGCAGGCACCACCTTGTCGATGATTTTCGACGCAAGCGCCCGTTTCGGGGCCAGCATGGAGCCTTTCATCAGGAATTGCAGGCCTTGCTGCGTGTCCATCATCCGCAGGATACGGGTGGTGCCACCGGCGCCGGGGAAGAGACCAACCTTGACCTCTGGCAGGCCGATCTTGGCGCTGTCCTTGTCGACCATCACCCGGCCATGGCAGGCGAGCGCCAACTCACAGGCGCCGCCCGCAGCGGTGCCATTCAAGGCGGCGACCCAAGGCTTGCCGGAAGTCTCGAGCTTGCGGAAGGTCAGGGTCAGGCGGCGGCTTTCCTCGAACAATTCGGTTGCCGCTGCGGTCTGGCCTTTTTCAGCAATGGCCTTTTGATATTGGCCCAGCAGCCCCTGCAGCATGGTGAGATCGGCACCACCGGAAAACTGGCTCTTGCCAGAGGTGACAACGACCGCTTTCACCGCCTCATTGGCGGTCATGTCGTCAATCACCTTGTCAAGCTCAAGGATCACCTCTCCGGTGAAGACATTCATCGAGCGGTCGGGCATGTCCCAAGTCAGGAGCGCGATGCCGTCGGCGTCAATGTCGGTTTTAAAATTGATATAGTCAGACATGTCTCTGGCCTCCCTTATACGCGCTCAATGATGGTCGCGGTGCCCATGCCTGCGCCGATGCACAGGGTCACGAGCGCAATATTCTGATCACGGCGTTCAAGCTCATCGAGCACGGTGCCCATAATCATCGCGCCAGTCGCCCCTAAAGGGTGCCCCATGGCAATCGCACCGCCATTGACGTTGACCGTGGCAGGATCGGCCTGAAAATACTGCATGAAGCGCAACACCACCGAGGCGAAGGCTTCGTTGACCTCGATCAGATCGATGTCGGAGAAGGACATGCCAGCGCGTTTGAGAACCTTGTCGGTGACATCGGTCGGGCCGGTCAGCATCAGGGCTGGCTCGGAGCCAATATTGGCAAAGGCGCGGATGCGGGCACGCGGCTTGAGGCCTGCGGCTTTGCCCGCCTCTTCATTGCCAATCAGGATGGCAGCGGCCCCATCGACGATGCCGGACGAGTTGCCCGCATGGTGGATATGGTTGATCGCTTCGATCTCTGGATAGCGTTCCATTGCCACCGCATTGAAGCCGCCCATTTCGCCGATCATACCGAAGGAGGGATTGAGCTTGGCGAGGTCATCACTGGTGGTGCCGGGGCGCATATGCTCATCCTTGTCGAGGATCAGCGCGCCGTTGATGTCGGTCACCGGGACGACGGATTTGTCGAAATAGCCATTGTCCCATGCATGGGCGGCGCGTTTCTGGCTTTCCACCGACAGGGCATCGGCCTGTTCGCGGCTGAAGCCATATTTGGTGGCGATCAGGTCGGCGGAGACCCCTTGCGGCATGAAGTAAGACGGCACATTGACGCCCGGATCCATGAACCAAGCGCCGCCCGATGAGCCAAGCCCGAGGCGCGACATGGCTTCAACGCCGCCACCGATGGTCATATCATGCGCGCCTGCCATCACCTGACTGGCGGCCATATTGATGGCATCAAGGCCAGAGGCGCAGAAGCGATTGATCTGCATGCCCGGCACGGACTGGTCATAATTGGCGGCAAAGGCGGCCGCGCGCGGAATGACACCACCCGCTTCGCCGATCGGATCAACACAGCCCAGCACGATATCGTCGACCAGTTTGGTGTCCAGACCGTTGCGATCGCGAAGGGCTTTCAAAGTGCTGGCGGCCAACTGCACTGCCGGTACTTCATGCAAAGCCCCGTCGGCCTTGCCACGCCCGCGTGGCGTGCGCACATGATCATAGATAAAAGCGTCTGCCATGAATTGTCTCCCCGGGGGAAGGCTCCCGGCCCGTTAAGGCCCCTTCCCTCTCTTTGTTCAAAACGATTTCCTGCCGCCTTGGTGTCAAGCCAAAGGCGGCAGGTCATGGTGTTTGTTTGATCTTAGAAGCTTTCCGCAGGCAGCGCCATCACACTGTCGGCCCCAACCATGATGCGATCGCGGCGCATGGCGGTGGTTGGCATGGTGCGTTCCATGTAGAATTTGGCCAAAGCCAGCTTGGTGTCAAAGAAGCTCTTGCGGCTCTCATCGGTATTTTTGAGCGCAACTTCAACGATCTGGCTCCACATATAGCCGAGCATCACCGTGCCGAAGAGATGCATATAATCGACCGAGCCTGCGCCCGCATGATCCGGGTTGCCAAGGGCATTGTTGCCGAACCACATGGTGGCTTTCTGCAGATCCTCGGCCCCGGCTTTCAGCGGCAGCACGAAGGGTGCCATGGCTTCGTCGCTGGCATGCTTCTCGGCATAAGCGCCCAGCTCCTGGAACAAAGCCATGATGCCACGTCCGCCATTGGCCATCAGCTTGCGGCCAACGAGGTCGAGCGCCTGAATGCCATTGGCCCCCTCATAGATCATGGTGATGCGGGCATCGCGAACAAACTGGGACGCGCCGGTTTCCTCGATGAAACCATGGCCACCAAAGACCTGCTGGCCGAGCACGGCATTTTCAAAGCCCATATCGGTGAGGTAGCCCTTGAGGACCGGCGTCAACAGGCTGAGGCGATCATCGGCAATCTGGCGGACTTTCTCGTCCGGATGCTTGTGAGCGATGTCAGACTGGATCGATGCATAAAGGCAGAAGGCACGGGCGGCTTCGTTGAAGCTGCGCATGGCCAGCAGCATCCGGCGAATGTCAGGATGGACGATCAACGGATCGGCTGGGCCGTCAGGATTTTTGGTGCCGGTCAGGGCACGGCCCTGCAAGCGATCCTTGGCATAGTCGCGGGCATGCTGATAGGCGGCCTCCGACTGGGTCAGGCCCTGAATGGCCACGCCGAGGCGGGCTTCATTCATCATCACGAACATCGCCTTGAGGCCTTTATTTTCCTCACCGACAAGCCAGCCCTGCGAGCCGTCAAAATTCATCACGCAGGTGGAATTGGCATGGATGCCCATTTTCTCTTCGATCTTGCCGACCGAGACATGGTTGGCCTCGCCGGGATTGTTGTCGGCATCTGGCACGAATTTCGGCACGACAAACAGCGAGATGCCCTTGGTGCCAGCGGGTGCGCCTTCGATGCGGGCGAGGACCAGATGGATGACATTTTCCGACAGGTCATGGTCGCCGGCGGAAATGAAGATCTTGGTGCCGGAAATCTTGTAGCTGCCATCATCCTGCGGCACCGCCTTGGTGCGCAGCAGACCCAGATCGGTGCCGCAATGAGGCTCGGTCAGGTTCATGGTGCCGGTCCAATTGCCTTCGACCATTTTGGGCAGGAAGCGCTGCTTGATCTCGTCGCTGGCATGGACATCCATTGCCGCATAGGCCCCTTGGGTCAGGCCCGGATACATGGAGAAGGACAGATTGGCGGTGCCAAGATACTCGTTGATGATCACATTGAGGGTGGTTGGCAGACCCTGCCCGCCATAATCCGGGTCGGCAGACAGACCCATCCAGCCGCCTTCGACAAACTGATCCCATGCTGCCTTGAAGCCGGTCGGCGTGGTGACGCGCCCGTCTTCATGCAACTGACAGCCCTCGACATCGCCGGACATATTGAGCGGCTGAAGCACTTCGGAGGCGAATTTGCCACCTTCATTGAGGATGGCTTCCACCAGATCCTCGGTCGCTTCTTCATAGCCGGGCAAAGTGTTGAGCGCCTCAAGGCCGAAAACGTCTTTCAGCAGGAAAAGGCTTTCTTCCACCGGGATGGTCAGATTTGGCATGGTGTGTCTCCCTCATTTGATCCGCGCCAATTTACAGCGACAGGCCGTCATAGGTGCCCCCTATTGGTAGCCCATGTGGCGGTTTCAGATCGATTCCCTCGTTGATCCGGGAGCATTTTCCTCCGATTGGATCAACCTTACGTTCGCGTAAGCGTTAGGCTAGATATAACGCGAAGCCTGCCTCTATTCAAGGGCAGAAAGCACGCTCACCGACCAAAGTCTGCCCGCGACAAGTCACATCTGTGCGACTGTCGCCAAATGACGTAGGGGAGCGTTGACCTTGCAGCCCAAAGGTGCAAAAGGCAACCATACCTGTCTTCTCTGGAAAAACCCGGATCACGCCAAGATCCGCTGCAAACAAACCTTCTTTCCTGGCCAAAAAGCGAAAAGGCGCACCGACCTTCGGCACGCCTTGAAAGCAAATCACCCTTGCATTCGGACCATGTCACCTCCGCTTGTCAGGCTTCGCTCTTTTCTTTCTCCCGCAGCATGCCGGAGACCACGGCAACGGTGCGTTCGAGATCGGCGATGGCCTGATCGACATCCTCGCGTTGCTGACGCAGCACGTTGATTTGCTGGGTGAAGCGGTCCAGAGCCACGCGCAGTTGCGTCACTTGCCCGTCCCGCAGATCATACAGATCGAGCATATCCTTGATTTCAGTCAGGGAGAAACCGACCTTCTTACCCATCAGGACCAGCTTCAGACGGGCACGGTCGCGGCGAGAATAGATCCGCGACATGCCCTCGCGGCGTGGATTGAGCAAATTCTTGTCTTCATAAAAGCGCAAGGTGCGCAAGGTGACACCGAATTCCTTGGCGAGGTCGCCAATGGTGTAGGAGAGCGGGCCGGTGTCGTTGGTCGAGGCGGTCAGGACATCCTTGCCTTCATCCGGCGCACGCATGGTTTGTTGTTCTTCATTCACGACCCTAAACTCCCTCGCTGAAATCGCATCTTTGTGACGATACAAAATCTCGCCAGTTTACCTAATGGTAAACCACCGTTCGCGGTCGCTGTCAATGCGACAGGTTGGATTTTGTGTACCAAATGCGGGATCGCTGCATTGCGCCCCGGTGCCTTTCCACCCTGCCCGCCCCCAAGGGAGGTGAGGGCAGCATGCTGCACCAGCAAGGCCTGTATTTTCGGGCATTTCATATACCAGAAATTGCGTAGAGTTCGCCAGATTTATGGTGAGCAAAGGGTTAACAGAATAGGTAATTTTCGCAATTCGCGTTTCCCATTAACGGCTTCTTTACCCTAAATTCGGAAAGTGCTCATGAGGAATTCCGTCGGTGACGGGTTAGTTATGCCGTCCTAAATCCATGTCCGGGTGGCCGAACCGACAACCAGTTGAGTCTGCATCATGAGAGATGAATCTTTCCATACGGATCGCGAAGTAGGTGAATTCATAGAGGGCTTGCGTGCCTCGTCCCGCAGACGCCGACGGGGCAGCCAAGCCCGCTATGATTCCACCCAGCCACAGGGTGACCAACCTTCAGGGCAGAATGCCGAGTTGTTGGCAATGATCCGTGACATGGAGACTCAGTTGCAGGCTCTGTCCGGTGCTGGCGTTGAGACTGATCCGGCACCATATTCCAACTACCAACGCACCCGAACCAACCGCCCCCGCCCTGAAGCCGGACATGATCACAACCGTGAGGCCAACTATCGCGGGGCCCTCGACCGGATCGAAGCACAATTGCAGCGCGTCGATCAGGCCCTTGGACGCAACAAAAGCAAAGCCATGCCTGCGATGCCGCGGAGCATGCGGCCGCGCCAAGAGCGCCCGATGTCTCCTGCACAGGACGCGTCCGTTGCGCCACGGCCTGTAACCAACCCAGTTGCCAATACCGGTGTTGATCAAGCCCTGCGGCAAATTATGGAGCGGGTTGAGACCATGGCACCGAAGGTGGAGGGCAATGCCACCCAGCTGCAGCATCAGGACGACAAAATCAACTGTCTGCGCGAGGACGTCGCCGCTCTACGGGATCTCCTTGATCGCGCCAATTATGACGGTGTGTCAGAACGATTGCTGACCGAGATTGCTGCCATGTCCGGGCGCATTGAAGCCCTGTCTGAAATGGTGACCCAGACCCATCATGATCCGATGCTGATCGACGCCATTCACGACATCCGGGCTCTTCTGGATCGTCCGGCGCAGGATCCTGCTCTGGATGCCCATTTCGAACGTATCCTGAGTAAACTCGACAATCTGCCTGTGGCGGATCATTTCAAAGATTTCGAGCGCCTGTCCGGTCAGCTGGATCAGTTGCGAG
Organism: Cohaesibacter intestini; assembly: GCF_003324485.1. Taxonomy (NCBI): domain Bacteria; kingdom Pseudomonadati; phylum Pseudomonadota; class Alphaproteobacteria; order Hyphomicrobiales; family Cohaesibacteraceae; genus Cohaesibacter; species Cohaesibacter intestini. The sequence goes on from NZ_QODK01000007.1 coordinate 81,376, forward strand.
ACCTGCTATCCACTTCACCGCGGATGCAGCACATCACCGACATGTCCGGTCAAATGGGGATGATTGTCGACCGGTTGGGTCGACTGGAAGACAGCGTTCGCCATAGCGTAAGCACAGCGCCGGTTGATGCATTGTCGCAGCAATTGGGCAATCGCCTTGCCGGTCTGCAGGATCAGATCGAGCGGCTGGACCCCAGCGAACGACTGATGCGGTTGGAAGATCAGTTTTCAGCCCTTGCCGACCGGCTGGAAAGCAATCAGGATCAAAGCGGTGTGACCGAGCCAATCGAAGTTCTGGCCCGTCAGATGGAAAGCCTTGTCACGATGATCGACAGGCAGGATCCGACTGCCCAGCGTTCGGCGCTTGAGCAATTGGCAACCCGGATTGGCGATCTTGACGAGCGGCTGCATGCCAACATGGCCAATATAGGCCTTGGTGCTGCGGAGCAACGCTTTGATCATGTAGAGCGCACCCTCGCACGCATTGACGATCTGCTCGCCCAGAGGATGGGCAGCACGGACCTGTCCGGGATCGAAACCGGCCTGTCGCGACTGGCTGATCGCATGGAAGCGCAGGAAGCGGCTCTGCGAGCCCGTCCGGTCCAGTCCGAACCAACGGATATGGAAGGCCTGTCACGGCTGGAAGGCATGATTGCAGATCTTGCCGACCGGCTCGATGACGCCTCGCAGAACAAAACCGGTGGTGATCAGCAGTTCTTCGAGAGCCTGACCAGTCGGCTTGACAGTCTTGCTGATCAGTTCGCCAAATCGCAGACCCGCTTTGACGCGGTCGACCGGATCGGCAAGGATATCCAGCAACTGGCTTCGGCTGCCCCGAAAGCGCCAATGAATGAAGCCAAGATGGCGGAAGCCGCTGCGGTCAAGGCTTTGCAGAAAATTGGTCCTCTGTCCGCCGGTCCAATGGATAATGCGCTTGAGGCCATCATGGATGGGCTCAAAGATGACCTAAGCGGCCTGCGCCGTCTGGCCGAGAGCAACGAATCCAGCACCAAGGAAAGCCTGACCAGTGTCAGCGGCATGCTCAAAGGCATTGCTGATCGGTTGAGCGTGTTGGAAGAGGAAGTCCGCTCGAGTGAGACCCACCCTGCCGCTTCTGCCCACCCTGCCGCTTCTGTCAAGGGCATGTCTGTTGAAAGCAACGCGGACGATGAACCGCGTGGCCTTAGCCGCCTGTTGCGGCGCGGCAAGAAATCTTCAAAACCTGCCGATGCGTCCTCTGCCCGAGATACTGAACCGCAGGTGATCGAGAATGCGCAACAGATGAGCGCCGCCGACCTGCTTGCCAACAGACCTCAGCGCACGCCACGTTCGGGTGCAGCGCCGACAGTTTCCAGCCCGGCACCATCGCAGGGCCGCTCTTCGGGACAGGCCGTTGAAGCCCAGTCTCAAGATGCGGGCGATCGGCAGCCACGTATTTCGATTTCCGGTCGCGCTGTCAGTGCATCTGCCGCCAGTGCCAGCCAACCACAAGCTCGCGCACCGGGTCAGATGCAACCACAGGCACGCCCCACGGTTCAGGGCAATGTGGCGTTGAAAGCAGAGCCTGAGCAGAGCCCAGAGACCCAGCGTCGCACCGCTCAGATTGTTGATGGCAACGCACAAGGCCCAGCCCGCAGCGAGACCAGTGGTGGCACCTCGAAAGCCGATTTCATTGCTGCCGCTCGCCGAGCCGCTCAGGCCGCTGCGCAGGAAAGCGAACGGGTGGAGAAAGAAGACAGCGAAAAGCAAGGCTTCCTCTCCCGGTTCAAAGGCAGCAAGAAGGGCAAAGCAGAAACGCAGGCTTCAAGCGCAGCAGACATGCTCGCCGCGCGTGGCATGAAAGATGGTCAAGATACGGCCAGAGGCAAGGACGGTCAAAATCGGAAGGACCGTCGTGCCGCGATGGCCGAGGCCACACGCAATGCCAAACAACTGAAAAATCTCGATCCTGATGCGATTGCCGAGAAGCTGAATAGCAACCCCAATGCCGCGCTTGTTGCAGACATGCTGGAGGATGACGAAATCCGCACCAGCCTGTTGGGCAAAATCGGTTCTGCTGTGTCGCGCCACAGCCGCCCGTTGCTGATGGCAGCAGCGGCAATTCTGCTCGCCATCACGACGCTGCAGCTGGTTCAAAATCCGAATTCCAGCCTGCATGGCCTGTTCAACAAACTGACTGCCGAACAGGAGGCCGCCCCTACGTCTCTGGATCAAGCCCCTGCTTCAGATACAGAGGCAGAACCGCAGGCTCCGGGACCGCAATCCAGTCTCGCCCCTGCATCGGGCAATGTGATGCCTCCGATGAAAGGGAAGGATGCGAGCCGCGCCATAACCTTCTCGCAACCGTCCGGAGTGGAAGCCTCGTTGGCAGGGCCGCGCCTGCCGCAAAAGCCGACCACAGCCGCATCGGAAGGCATAGCCACCTTCATGCCGCAGCAAAGCGGGCAGGTGCCCGGTATCGTGCCCGGTGAAGCGGATGGTGTCGATCTGACCCCAACCAGCTCGATCCCGAGCAAGGTGGCTGCGGATGTTAGTGCGTTGCAAGCCGATGCAGCCACCCAACCGATGCCACCGAAACCGGCAGACGCACCGACTGCTGCGGGTGACGATGAGGTCGACCCGGCCTTGTCATCGATTCAGGCAGCGGTCGATATGAACAAAATACTGGCACCGGGCATTTCCACTTCGCCTTTGCTGACGGCAGCAAAGGGCGGGGATGCGCTCGCCCAGTTCGAGATGGGCCGACGGTTAACCCTTGGCGAAGGGGTGAGCGCCGATTTGCAGGAAGCGGCCACATGGTTCGAGAAAGCCGCCGCCCAGTCAATGCCGCAGGCCCAATACAGCCTCGCCAATCTTTATGAGAAGGGCAAGGGCGTGAAACGCGACTATCAGGTCGCCCGCCTTTGGTATCAACGCGCTGCGGAAGCAGGCAATGTCAAGGCTATGCACAATCTCGCCGTGCTCTATGCAGAAGGTGGACTGGGCAAGCCGGACTTCAATCAGGCCTCCAAATGGTTCATCGCTGCGGCTGATCACGGGCTCAAGGACAGCCAGTATAATCTGGCCATTCTCTATGCCCGTGGCATGGGGATGAAGCAGGATTTGCTGCAGAGCTACAAGTGGTTTGCCATTGCCGCCCAAAATGGCGACCAAGGAGCAAACGCGAAACGCGACGAGGTCTTTGCTGTGCTCAACCCGACCCAGCAGAAAGCCGCAAAAACGCTGGTTGAAACGTGGGTGCCGAAAGTGGCCAAACCATCTGCCAACAAACTGGCCTCCATTCCCGATGCCTGGAGAAACAAGGCTCCGGCGGTGGTGACTGGTATGCAGAGCGGTCCGCAAGGCTTTGTTGTCAATCAGGCGACGATTGCCAAGACACAGTCGATGCTCGGCGCGCTTGGCTATAATGCAGGGCCCGCTGATGGACAGATGGGGCCGATGACCCGGACGGCCATCCGCAACTTCCAGGAAGTTGCTGGCATGCCGGTGACGGGCAAAGTTGACAAGGCATTGATTGAAGCTCTGTCCATGCGTATCATCTAAAGCAAGACGAGACCGATCAAATTCAAGCATGAGCTGGGACCATCGCCGCGGTGGGTCCCAACCCACTTTGTTTCGGTCTTGCGTGTGTTGTAGAACGAAAAACGGTCGATCCGCCTTCAAGACGTCAAAGGCAAGGCTGCCTCAGGATGCCCAATATGGGGGCACTGTTGGCGGCTTGGGCTTTACTTATCCAACGGCTGGTTGAGAGAGTTGTGATCCGCTTGTGTCATTTCGGATTTTTGCATCGAAATGCGCTATGTTTCGTTGACTTTCTGCCCCGCGATATGGGATGGATGCGACAGGTTTTCTGGCCCGATTTCGAACCTTTATTCGCCGGATTGAAGGTCTGTCTTGCGATTATTGGCAGCTTGTCGCTATCATTGATCGCAGTGCGACCAAGTGTCTCGAATGGGGGCTTGGTCCACACCCTGTTTGAAACCGCCATCGAGGCACATCCCGTGACAGGAGTGAGCGCGTGGAGCTCTATCTCCCCATCGCAGAACTGCCCGTAAACATCTTTGTCATTCTTGCGATGGGTGGCACGGTGGGCTTTCTGTCTGGCATTTTCGGTGTTGGTGGCGGTTTTCTCCTCACGCCTTTGTTGATCTTCTACGGTATTCCGCCCGCAGTGGCCGTTGCCTCGGTGACCGCGCAGATTACGGCCTCCTCGACGACGGGATCGCTGGCCTATCTGCGCACGGGCAATCTCGATTTAAAGCTCGGCTGCGTGCTGTTCAGTGCCGGTATCATAGGGTCCTTCATTGGCGTGGAGGTCTTCGCCATCCTCAGAACCCTTGGCCAGCTCGATCTGATCATTTCCGTCTCTTACGTCACCTTTTTGGGGGCGATCGGGTCCCTGATGGTGATGGAAAGCGTGCGCTCGATCGTTCGCAGCCGCCGTAACGGGCCGGTTGCGATGCGTAAACCGGGTCAACATAACTGGATCCACCGCCTCCCCTTCAAGATGCGCTTCAAGAAATCGAAGCTCTATATCAGCGTGTTGCCTGTAATGGCGATTGGCGGCACCATCGGTTTTCTGGGTACGGTGCTCGGCATTGGCGGCGGTTTCATGCTGGTCCCGGCGCTGATCTATCTGCTGCATGTGCCAACGGCGGTGGTGATCGGCACATCCTTGTTCCAGATTCTGGTGACAATGGCCGTGGCGACGATCCTGCATGCGACCACAACCCAGTCGGTCGACATCGTGCTGGCACTGATCCTGATGGTCGGCGGCACGATCGGCGCACAATTTGGCGCGCAGTTCGGGCAGAAGATGAAGGGCGAACAATTGCGGGCTTTGTTGGGCCTGTTGGTGTTGATGGTCGGTATGCGTTTTGCTGTCGATCTGGTGATCGAGCCTCGGGAACTATACAGCATCGAAGTCAGGGAGACGCAGTGATGGCCCGTTTTCTGCTGACTTTGCTTGCTGCCTGTTTCGTTCTTCTGGGATCAAACCGCCATGTGCTGCATGCGGAAAGCATTGTTTCGGACATGTCGGACCGGGTGATCCGGATCAACTCGAACTTTACCGGATCCCAGATCGTGGTGTTCGGCATGATCGAGCGCGATGCCAACACCGTGTCGCGCGGCGCACCCTATGATCTGGTGATCGTTGTGCGGGGATGGGATCAGAATCTGGTTTCGCGCCGCAAGGAGCGGGTGGTTGGCGTCTGGGTCAACACCAAGAAGCGCGCCTATGCCAATGCTCCCAATTTCTATGTGATGGCAACCAACCGCAAACTGGAAGACATCGCCCATCCTGCCCTCTTGTCGAAGCTGCAGATTGGCTCCGATTATCTGTTGCTGCCACCAACCGGGATCGATAGCAGTCAGTTCTCCACCTATGATCCGTTTCGCGAGGCAGCCCTGCGATTGAAGCGGCAAAAGGGGCTTTATCGCGATGACCTGTCCTCCATCACGTTCCTCAATGACTCCATGTTTCGTAGCACGGTGGACATTCCGGCCAATGTGGAAGTCGGCCGCTATGATGTCACGGTCTATTTGTTCCGCGGTGGGGCGCTGCTGCATTCCCAGACCCAGCCCTTGAATGTCGCCAAGTCAGGCTTTGAGCAGGTCACCTACAATCTGGCCCAGAAGCAGAGCTTCATCTATGGGCTGTTATGCGTGCTGCTGGCTGTCTTTACCGGGTGGTTTGCCGGCGTCGTCTTCCGCAAGAATTAGAACTGATCATCAGCGTTTTGGTCGCCGGATGCCAGCGTAAGGATGCTCGGTGATGACTTGCCGCCCGATCACCAGCAGACGGCTGGATGGTGAGGCCAGCGCGGCCAAGGCCGGTTCATGAATATTCAAGCCGCCGGTATAGGCTCCATAGGCAGGCATGACGATCCGCTCGGGACTGACCAGAAAGCACTTGCGCCTGAGGGTGCGACCACGTGAAGGAATGGAGACCACGGGGTGCAAATGGCCACATATCTCGGCTCTGTGCCGGGTTTGCTTTTCCGGTTCAACTTCACTGTTCCCTTCCCCCGGTTCGTGGCATAGAAAAATCCCGCCTTCGGCACCTTCCAATATCCCGTTTTCGGCAACCTTGCCACCAAGGCTCTCGGGCAAGTGAGGGTCATGATTGCCGGTGATCCAGTGCCAGGCCAAACGCTGCGTCAGGGCGCGCAGACGGCTTCTTACCGCCTCATCCAGACGATTGGGGCCGTCCACGTCGTGAAATGAATCCCCAAGACAGATCACCGTTTGCGGCTGGTGTGCGGCTATATCCGCTTCCAGCAGGGCCAAGGTCATCTGGCTGTCATAGGGAGGTAGAAACTGGCCGGTGCGGGCAAAGGCGGAACCTTTCTCCAGATGCAAATCAGCCACCAGCAGCAGGCCTTGGTCCGGGTGGAGCAAGGCCCCGGAGCGAAGCGCGAGGAATGTCTCGCCAGCAAAGGCAAAGCGATGGCTCACGGGTGCGTCGAGCTCCTTGTCTGTGGACCGGGATGCGTTGGGCTTGTCCTGCCCGGACTCACTGGTTTGAAACACCGGCACAATCCTTCTGTGGTGCGTTGGGGTCTGATCATGTCTCAAGGCCGAACTGGGCGGCGGCTTCCATCAGCAAATCGTCTTCTGCCGCGCCGAAAATCGGCTCCTTGCCAATCTCCAGCAGAACCGGAATGGAAAGCGGCGAGGGTTCCTCAAGGGCGGAATGGACGATTCGTCCCCTGATCCGTTTGAGCATATCGCCGAGCCGCTGGATATCCAACAGACCAGCGGCTGCATCATCCCATGTGGCTTTCAGCAACAGATGGTCCGGCTCATGCTCACGCAGGACATTGTAGATCAGATCCGAGGACATGGTGATCTGGCGGCCTGATTTTTCTTTGCCCGGATGGCGGCGCTCGATCATGCCCGAAATCAGGGCGCAGGTGCGGAAGCTGCGCTTGAGCATGGCGCTTTCAGCCAGCCAGGCTTCCAGATCATCGCCGAGCATGTCTTCGTCAAACAAACGGTCAAAGCTCCAGCCCTGCTCGCTTTCGAGCTTGGCGAGATCTTTCAGCCCCCAGATCGACAGGGCATAGTCGGAAGCGACAAAGCCCAAGGGCCGAGCGCCAGCCCGCTCCAGCCTGCGGGTGAGGAGCATGCCCAGCGTCTGCAGAGCCAGCCGCCCCTCAAAGGCATAAAGCGTGAGATAATATTTGCCTGCACGGGGAAAAGTTTCGACCAGCAGCTGATCTGCACCCGGAATGATCGACTGTTCCTGCTGGCGGGTCAGCCAGTCGCGCACTTGCTCTGGCAGATTGGCCCAACTGTCTGGATTGGCCAGCATGGCCCGAACGCGGGAGGCGAGATAGGTGGAGAGCGGGAATTTGCCGCCCCAATAGCTCGGCACCTTGGGTTCGCGATGGTGGGTTTTGGTGACGAAGGCGGAATTTTCCTCCAAGGTCTCAAAGCGCAGCACCTGACCGGCAAACAGGAAACTGTCACCGGGGGTAAGTCCATCGATGAAGCTTTCCTCCACCTCACCAAGCGTTCGCCCTCCGCGCCCCAGCCGTTTGGGCTGACCGCTGCCGCCCTTCCAAGAGGTCAGCCGCACCTTGATCATCGGCTCTTCAACGATGGTGCCGATATTCAGCCTATATTGCTGGGCCCGTGAGGGGTGGGACAGGCGCCAAAGGGTTCGCCCCGTCTCCTTGTCCTTCATTGGTTTGAGCTTGGCAAATTGCTCATAGGCCCGCATCGCATAGCCACCAGTGGCAACAAAATCGATGGCTTGTTCAAATTGCTCCCAAGGCAAATCTCTGTATGGATAGGCAGCCTTCACTTCCTCGTAGAAGTCTTCAGCCGCAAAGGGACCAGCACAGGCCCGGCCCAGAATGTGCTGGGCCAGCACATCCAGCCCCCCACGACGGATCGGTGGGGTGTCCTGATCACCAAGATAGTTGGCGTCAAGCGCAGCGCGGCATTCGAGCAGTTCGAAACAATTGGAGGGCACGAGGATGGCACGCGATGGTTCGTCGAGCCGGTGGTTGGCCCGACCAATCCGCTGAGCAAGGCGACTTGCCCCCTTTGGGGCGCCGATATGCATCACCAGATCGACGTCCCCCCAGTCGATGCCGAGATCAAGGGTCGAGGTGCAAACCACAGCCCGAAGGCTGCCCGCGGCCATTGCCGCCTCAACCTTGCGCCTCTGACTGGCATCGAGGGAGCCATGATGCAGGGCGATTGGCAGGGTGTCGTCATTGATCGACCAGAGGCTCTGGAACAGATATTCGGCCTGCGAGCGGGTATTGACGAACAACAGGGTCGTCTTGTGGGCCTTGATGGCCTGATAGAGATCGGGGAGCGCATAGCGGGCACTGTGTCCGGCCCATGGAATGCGCTCTTCGGATGCCAACACCGAAATATCCGGCTTGCTGCCCCCCTGAAGGCGGAGGATCTGGGCTATTGCCGTCGGCAGGCCGTGTGCGTGGGGAACGAGCCAATCGGCCAACTCGATCGGATTGGAGACTGTCGCCGACAGGCCCACCGGGCGCACGTCAGGGGCAAGCTGCCTCAGACGCGAAAGGCCAAGGCTGAGCAACTCCCCCCGCTTGGAGGTAACCAAGGCATGCAGCTCGTCGAAAATGATGGTCTGAAGGGACGCGAACAGGGTCTCGGCCTCGCGGGAGGCAAGCAGCAGCGCCAATTGTTCCGGTGTTGTCAAAAGGCAATTGGGCGGCACTCTCTTCTGCCGCTGGCGTTTGTGGGCGGAGGTGTCACCGGTGCGGGTTTCAACGCTCACATCAAGCTGCATTTCGGCAATCGGTTGCTCGAGATTGCGGGCAATATCAACCGCCAGCGCTTTCAGGGGAGAGATATACAAGGTGTGGAGGCGCCCGTGCCAGTCCTCATCGGACTGGTGCAGGTCAACAAGCGAGGGCAGGAAACCCGACAGGGTCTTGCCCGCTCCAGTGGGGGCAATCAAAAGGGTAGGCAGCGATGCTTCCGCCGCTGTCAGCATCGCTGCCTGATGCGGGCGCAGCCGCCAGCTACGACCCGCAAGCCAATGGGCAAAGACCTCGGGCAAATGTGGGGTCTCTTCGCCCATGGCAATGCGCATGGCGAGCCCGTCCGGCCCTGCTTCTGACAGGTCGGTCAGGTCGTTGGTGCCGGGGCTAGCTACATTGCTGGCAGGGGTGTTGGCAGACTGAGTCATGCCCCGGACTATGGGTCAAGGAAACCGGCTTGTCACGGAAGGAGTTGCCGGGCGGCGCAAAATCACACAATGCATGACGGCCGCAAAGAAGAAGAGAGTTTCGGATCAGGCGGCAGCGTCACAAAATTCCACATCCAGCTCGAACCCCTCCACCTGATCGATCTGTTGATGAGACACCTGAACCTGATTGCGCCCTTTCGATTTGGCCACATAGAGCGCTTCATCGGCCCGAATGATCATATTGTGCAAGTCGTCATCATTATGCTGCCATTCTGTCACACCCGCACTCATCGTCAGTTCCACCTGTTTGCCATTCCACGAGAAAGGAGATTCGGCAATCCGTTCCCGCAGACGCTCGGCAAAGCCATGGGCACCAGACAGATCCGCTGCGCGAAGCAGGATGGCAAACTCTTCGCCTCCCCATCTGGCAACCAGATCGCTCTCGCGGCATGCCTGGCGCAAGATTTTGGCCAGATGCTGCAACGCCAGATCGCCAGCCAGATGACCATGACTGTCATTGATATTCTTGAAGTGATCCGCATCAAGCAGGATCAGCGACAAGGGCGCTTTCTGAAGCCCGGCCTGCACAAGCATGTTGCGACCGTGACGCACAAATCCATAGCGGTTGGCGAGACGGGTAAGATTGTCCCGCTCGACCTCTTCGCTGAGCTTCTTATTGTTCCGCTCAAGGATCTGAAACCCGCGCAACAGCAGGAAACTGGAGGCCAGAATGAAAAAGAATGGCACCAAAGTAATCATGAGAATGGCCAAGGACAGGAAGGGCGTATCCACCGTGCGATAGGCCCAGAAGGCACCGGCACTCGACACCAGACTGCACGTGGTTGCAATGAGACCGGAAACCAGCAGAGCCTGACCGGACGTCTCGACTTTCCCCAAGCGGTGATAAAATGATTCCAATATTGTTTCGCGATGCGTATTCACGTTGTCCCCCGACGGCTGATATGAACGCGTGACTTGGAAAATTTCATTCGATTAATGAGCCTCGTGGCTCGACAGTGGGATACAAGAAACAGAGATTCGCCTGACTGTCACCCGCAGGGGAGCGAAATTGACTGTCATCGCAGAAGAGTTCTAACCTTGCTCTTAATGAAAGGTTGAAGCCTTCATTCAACTTGATTACATGGATCATTATGAACCCGGCCCGACCACGCTTTCGGCTCATTTAAAGACTTTATTCACCCTGCGTGCGACCGATATTAGGAGCTACTTGACATGACCAACTCGACTCTGTCCCGTTTTTTCGGCGGCTCACCCGGCCCGGTCATATTGCGCCTGATTGGCCTGTCGGTGGTGGTCGGCATCGTCCTCAGTGCGCTGGATCTACATCCCCGCCAGGTGCTCAATCACCTCGTCGCGATGGTCGAGCATATTTATTATATGGGCTTTGATGCGGTCCATTGGGCGATTGAGTATTTCCTGCTTGGCGCCCTGATCGTCATTCCGATCTGGCTGGTAATGCGGGTGCTGAAAATGGGCCGCGACGAGCCGGAATAAGCCCGTTTTTTTTTGCGTCTAAAGGCGCTTTGCTGACCGCTGCCCCGGCATCACGCGGGCTTTCCTTTCCGTTTCCTGACCGGCAGGTTACCGATGTTTAAGATGACTTTGGCGCGGGACTGAGCGATAGTCAGATCAACAGCAAAGACCAAGGGGCACAGGAAGCCTGCCGGGAGACCGGAAGGAGCCCAGCGGTCAACCGAGAGACGCAGCCAACCGGTCCGGCAGCCCTCTCAAGCGTCAAGCCCTCTCCCTCTGAGCCATCAGGGTCAAAAGGGTCCCCGCGCAAATAAATCGACCGCCATACGCTTGGTCCCGTATGGCGGTCGATTTGTTTTGGGGCCATGCTTTTTCATATTCCCATACGGCCTTTTACCATGTTACAGATGAGCGCTCTTTTTGGCCGCTTGGCCATGGTGGGCTGACATTGCTTTGCCAAAAGCCAACCTGTCGCACACCAGCCTGCCCTGTCTCATCTCATTCACCCGAACAATTCCCCCGTATGCCACCGCCCTTTTTGCCTCTTTTTGACCGGATTCAACATGACGCACGCTGCCAACGACCCGCGCTTTGCCTTTGACGTCACTCATCGCATGGTGCTTGCCATTGCGGTGCCGATGACCCTTGGGCTGGTGACCGTGCCGCTGGTGGGGATTGTCGACATGGCGGTGATCGGTCAGTTGGGCGACGCGGCGCTTATGGGGGGCATCGCGATTGGTGCCTTGTTGTTCGACATCGTTGCGGTGTCGTTCAATTTCTTGCGGATGGGAACAACAGGGCTGACCGCACAGGCCGTTGGAGCACAGGACCCGGTGTCCCAGCGTGCGGTGGCCTATCGTGCGCTGATGCTGGCCGTGCTGATCGGCATTCTGGTGATCCTGATAGGACCGCTCCTCATCCCTTGGGCACTGGCCGCCATGGGCGGTTCGGATGAGGTGAAGGCCGCCGCTCACACCTATCTGCTGATCCGGCTTTATGCGATGCCTTTCTCGCTGGCCAATTATGCGATCTTCGGCTGGCTGTTCGGTTTGGGCAAGTCGCGCACCGGGATGGTGCTGCTGATCCTGCTCAATAGCGTCAACATCCTGCTGACCGTCTGGTTCGTGCTGGGCCTTGGCATGAGTGTGTCCGGGGCTGCACTCGGCACCGTGGCGGGCGAAGTGGCCGCCGTTGTGATGGGGCTGGGGGTGATGGCCTATATGTTGCGCGACGACTGGCGGGTGTCTTTGCCACGGCTGCTCAACAAAGATGCTTTCCTGCGTTTCATGGCGCTCAACCGGGATATTTTCATCCGGTCGATGGTCATGCTGGTGACCTTTACTCTGTTCACTGCGCTGAGTGCCCGTCAGGGCGATACCACACTGGCCGCCAATGAACTGCTGCTGCATTATTTCATGTTTGGTGGCTTTTTCCTTGATGGCATCGCGATTGCCGCCGAGCAGTTGGGGGGACGGGCCATTGGAGCGCGTTATCGGCCGGCCTTTGACAAGACAGTCCGGTTAACGCTGATCTGGGGCTTCTGGCTAGGCGCGGGCCTGAGCGCCCTGATGTGGCTCTCTGGCGACGTGTTTATCGATTTCCTGACAACGGCCCCGGATGTCCGGCTTGTATCGCGGGACTATCTGCTTTGGGCTGCGCTGACCCCCTTTGTGGCAACGCTGGCCTTCCAGATGGACGGCATCTATATCGGGGCGACCTGGTCAGGCACCATGCGCAATGTGATGCTGGTGGCAACGACAATCTTCATTGCCGGGGCATTCGGGATGATGGAGTTGTTTGGCAATCACGGCCTGTGGCTGGCCCTGTTGGCTTTTCTGGCGGCAAGAGGCGCCGGGCTGTGGGCCTTGTTGCCCTCCTGCCGTGAAGGGAGCTTTGCGACTGCAAGTCCCCCAAGCCCGTAAAGCTGAGTTTTCTGAGGGCAAAAAGCTCTAGAGGATTGCCAGCACGGCCTCTGGTGGACGGCCAAGCGCTGCCTTGCCATCCTTGATGACAACCGGGCGTTCAATCAGCTTTGGATGCGCTGCCATCGCCTCGATGAGCGCGTCATCGTCCGTCACCTTTGCCAGTTCCAGCTCCTTGTAGAGTGCTTCCTTGGTGCGCATCAGAGCCCGTGGTTCAATGCCCAGCATGGCAAGCACGGCGCGCAGCTCATCGGCGCTGGGGGCGTCCTCAAGATAGGTCCGAATGATTGGAGCGGTCCCCTGTTCCTCGACGAGAGCGAGTGTCTGACGGGATTTGGAGCAGCGTGGATTGTGCCAGATGGTAAGGGTCATGATATCCTGTTCCCCAGAAGAAACAGCGAGCAGCAGCAACCCCGCCTGCCCGCCTTGTTGCTTGCCAGCTTTTATTGATCCATCGGGCGAGAGGCCCAGTCACTGACTGTTTCGCCCCGGATGTCCTCAAGGCTGGTGATGCCTCGCTCTTTCAGTTCGGCCGACATTTCCACCAGCATTGCAGCGGGCATGGATGCACCGCCATAGACCATGCCGGAATAGAATTGAACGAGGTTGGCTCCGGCGCGGATCTTTTCAAGGGCGGTCACCGCATCGGTGACACCACCGACACCAACCAGCGGCATGGCCTTGCCAACCCGCTCGCGGGTTTTGGCCAAAGCGATGGTTGCCTTGTTGAACAAAGGCGCACCGGACAGACCACCGGCTTCATCAATCTGCTTTCTGGATTTGAGCCGATCAGGACGATCAAGGGTCGTGTTGGAGACGATCATGCCATCGATGCCCCGGCCCACGGCGATGGAACAGATGTCATCGAGACCGAACTCATCGACATCGGGTGCGATTTTGACCAGCACTGGCACCTTGCGGCCAGCCTTCTCGATCTGCTTGTCCCGCTCACCCAGCACACGGGCGAGCAGTTCGTCGAGCGCCTCGCGACCTTGCAAATCGCGCAGCCCCGGTGTGTTGGGCGAGGAAATATTGACAGTCAGATAGGAGGCCACGTCGGCAAAGGCGGCCACACCCTTGACGTAATCTTCCGTGCGATCTTCGCTGTCCTTGTTCGCACCGATATTGACCCCGACGATGCCAGCCTTGCCTTTGCGGGCGGACAAACGACGATAGGCGGCTTCATGGCCCTGATTGTTGAAACCAAGACGATTGATCACCGCTTCGTCATCGATCAGGCGGAACATCCGCGGCTTCTGGTTGCCCGGTTGGGCGAGCGGGGTGATGGTGCCCACTTCGACAGCCCCGAAGCCCAGGCCGAGCAAGGCATCGGCCACTTCGGCATTCTTGTCAAAACCTGCCGCCATGCCAAGCGGGTTTGGGAAGGTCAAATCCCACAATTTCACCTCGAGGGCCGGATCGGGCGGCAGATCTACACCGCGCACCAGACCAAACCGCAGCGCCTTGATCGCCATGCCGTGGGCAGCCTCCGGATCAAGCAGAAACAGAGCCTTGCGTGTCAGTTTGTCACGTGTGGAATAGGACATGACAGGGTCTCCTCCTTGTTCTTATTCTTGAGGCAGTGGTGGAATTTCATGATAGCCCTCTTCATCCATCGGAAGAGAGAAAAGTTCAATCACGGCGTCCAACGGCAAGGGCGCATATAGGTGTGGGAACAAATCCCCTTTGCGGGCCGGTTCCCATTTTACCGGTTCGGCGATTTCCTCAAGCAGTTCGACCTGCACGACCAACAGCAGCAGCTTTTCGGTGTTGCGGAAATATTTGTGGGCGGTTTCCTCTACCTGCGCGGCGGTCGAGAAATGAATATAACCATCCTCGACATCCACCGGTGCGCCTTCAAACTGGCCCGCATTTAGCGCAGCTTCCCATTGCGCCTCGGTTGCCAACTTGTAAATCCACTTCGTCATCCGCCTGAGCCCAATCCTGATTTTGTTGTGTTTGCCTGTCTTTGTCCCTACGACACCTGAGCCGGTTGCGCAAAGACATTTTTTGACGCATCCCTCTCCATGCGTTCAGATCTCGACAAAGGAGCCATGGCTTGGGCCCAAAGACCCTGTTTTGCAAGGAATACGCGCATATGCGACGGGGGATCGAGCCAAGGGACAATGCGGCGCAAGGCAGCCATTCTGGTCAACGAGATGGTAATTTTTGCGTCTGTGAACATTTTGGATTAAGATTGCAAATAGGATGAACTCCTCTTAAGGTTGCAATCAAAACAAACTCTTCTTACGCGTGCATATTCATTTTATACTCTCAAGCATCGAGCGCAGGATGTCGTGATGCTATCTCATACAACTATATGGAGCGCAATTGACAGGCTCGCTTCTGAAAACAGCCTGACGGCCTCCGGTCTTGCACGCCTTGCAGGGCTGGACGCCACATCATTCAATCCGTCCAAGCGGTTCAAGCCGGATGGCCGACCACGCTGGCCCTCGACCGAGTCGATTTCCAAGGTGCTGGCTGCCACCGACACCAGTGTCGAGCAATTCTTCACCGGCAGTGAGCTGGAGGTGGCGCATCGGTCGCATGATCCCGCCTCGCACAGTGAGGCGGCTGAGTTGTCATCCTTGATGCCCTTGCCGCAGGATACAACCTTGTGGGAAGTGTCGGGGGGTGAATTTTATCCCTTCTACAAGGATGGCGCACAATTGCTGATCCTGAAAGGCGACGTGTTTGATGTCGGGGATCGGTTGATGGTCAAGACCAACTCGGATGATCTGTTGCTTGGCGATGTCAGCCAGACACGGTCACGCTCCTTCAGTCTGAGCATGATGCAGGATAGTGGGCGCGTTCGAACTTTCAGCGCAGGATCGGTGGATTGGGTTGCAAGAATTCTCTGGGCCAGCCAATAATGGGGCCTCAGCCCACCCCACACCCCTCTGGAACCGAAACAGACCCAAACGATGCCCCGTCGAGACGATACCGATCCTTATGCAGCCTTTGCACCGTCCCTGCCCAAATCCAAGGGCTGGCAGGCGCGCAGCAAACTGGTGCGGGGCATGGCCTTTTTTACCTTCACTCTGCTGTTGTCGGGGCTGGTCTTCTGGTTGCTGAATCTGGCATTTGGTCCCACGGATGCCTCGGATACGGCAGGATCGGCCAATTCCCCCGTCAAACCAGCCGAGATTGAACAATCGGCAATCAGACATGACGCCCCGAGCCAGACCGAGGCCGAGACCGAAAACGCGCAAGCAGAAGCCCCACCTGTCCCCAAGCTACAGGGCCCGGATGCCGGGCAGATCGTTGCCCCGCCTTCACGCAATGTGACCCCGAATTTTCAATTGTCGCCGCTGCATCAGGCCAAACCCTTGACCCGTGCCGTTGGCAAGGCCTTGCCACCACCACCCAAGCTGCCCCCTTTGCCGCTGATCTTCCGCAAAGTTGGCATTCTGGGTCCGAACAGGCTGGTTCTGATCACCAAGCAGCGCTCCCAAAGCGTGACCCTGTCGCATGTCACGATCCCGGATCCCAAGGCGCTTTGTTCCTTTGGTGGCCGCAAGGTGCCCTGCTACAAGATGGGCAAGACGGCGCTCAGCCGTTTCATTCGAGGGCGAGCGGTTGGATGTATCGGCTTGCAGGATGTGCAGGAGCGCACTGCCAAGGCCGGATCACAGACCGCGCAATGCTTCCTAGGCAGCGGATTGAAAAGCCGTCTGACAGGGGATGAGCAGGCGCGAGTCACCGATCTGGCTGCCTGGATGGTGCGCTATGGCTGGGTCGTGCCGGACGACGGTCAGTATCAGGAAGAATTGGCCGATGCCAAGCGGCTGAAACGGGGCCTTTATGCCCCTGCCCCGACCGCCGATGAAATGGAAGCCCTACGGCAGCAACAGGCAGAAAGCGAGGCCTTGGCGCTGGAAATTGACACTTCGGCCGCGGCGACCGTCAAGCAAGGTGAAACAGCCAAGGAAGACGAGCAAGATTTGTCGCTGTTTTCCGGGGACGTGCTTGCTCCGGATCAGGTTTCCGTGCCGGTGCTGCCATGATTGATGGGCGCGACCTTGGAGACGTGCGAAATAGAACCCGTTGGCAGGACGAGGCGCGGATGGCCCGCAAGGTAACCCGCTCCGCCTTCGCAGTGAACACCGGCGGGATTAGTTGCTGGCAGGGGCTGTTGGCCCTTCAAAGGCGATGGGCGGGCGCGTTGTGCACAGGTCCTTGACGTCCGAGGGTTTGGTGCCATCGAGGAACTGGGCCATCATTTCGCGCGCGCAAGGGACGCGCGACAGAATGTCGTGGCCCGCATAGGGCACGGTAAAGCGGGACGCATTGGCATAAAGCGCCTCAGTCTTCTTAACCGCATCGGGATTGACAATGGTATCAAGCGCGCCATTGAAAATCAGGATCGGCTTCTTCGTTGGCTTGGCCTTGTCCCAGTTCTTGGCCAGCGAGATGCCATGGTCACTGACCGCATCCAATTCCTTGCAAGCCGCGCGATAGAACAGGACACGCAAGGGCTGGGCCAGATCCTGAGGTGCCTGATCGGCAAGCCTGTCGATTTCCTCGGCGCAAAGAATGCTGAAATGCACCATCAAGCCAATGCCTTTCATATTTTGCGGCAAAGGCGATGGTGGCGTCCAGACTGCGTCTTTTTCCTGCGCCTCATCAAGGCTCGCGAGGGTCTTTTCAATGTCGGAAGGCACTTCGCCAACACGATGGCGGGCCAGCAATGCTTGCAGCCGTTTGCGATAAAGATTGGCATGGATGCTGGCAGGCAGGGGGTCATCCTGAGGCAGTTTGACATTGTGGATGGCGAAGGGAATGCGCTCCATGTCCCAATAAAGATTGGGGAAGTGGGTGCGACAGCCATCCTGTTCGTTGCACAGGTCCAGTGCCGCTTCGACCCGGCTGTAAGGATTCCAATCGAGAAAAACCGTGCCGACAAAGAGCGGACCGTTGAACAAGATCCTGTCGATGCCCTTCTCGTCCTTGTCGATCAGGCCCTGCGCCACCCGAGCCCCATAGGAGGTGGCAAGAATGGCCCATTTATCGATTTTGAGCGCATAGCGCAAGGCGCGATAGTCCTGAACGGCAAAGGCTGTGCTATAGTCAGAGCGCAGGTGGCCATCCAGTTCGGCTTGCTTGACGCATGCAGCCAGTTCGGGAATGAGGATCTGCTGCTCATCCCTCAAGGCATCCTTGCATCTCAATTGATCGGCCAGCGGACCGGTGCCGCGCTGATCCATCAGGATCAGTTCCCGATCCTGCCGAAAGGCCTTGAGATTGCTGGATAATTGTTTTTCCAGAAAGATGGCCGATTGGCCGGGCCCGCCAGCCAGCACCAGCAAGGGGGGCTTGGTCGCCGCCGCACCGAGCGGCGCAAAGCGCATCACCGGCAATTCCATGGTGCGATTGGAAATGTCATTCCAATCGGCTGGCACATGGAGAATGAAGCAGGCAGCATGCTCCCCTTCAATGCGCTCGCCAGGGCAGTCGATCGGTTCAAGCGGGGTGTGGCTGTCTTCCGCCTGCACAGGGCTTTGCAGCCCCCAAAGCAGACAGGCACCCAGCAACAGAAAAGCCGACAGGTGCTTGAAGACTATCTTGATCCTGTCGGCTTTCATCATTTCTATTCCCGGCTTTGGTCAGCGAAAGGCTGATCAGTTGGTCAGCAAGTCGCCCGCGACGCCTTTCTCGATCAGCGCTCGGGTGTTGTCGACCCCATAGAGCGCGACAAAGGAGCCAAAGCGCGGGCCCTGATCCTGACCCAGCAAGACCTGATAGAGCGCTTTGAACCAGTCACGCAGATTTTCGAAGCCATGATCCTTGCCCACCGCAAAGACGATGGTCTGCAGGGCCTCGGCATCGTGGCTTTCGTCGACGTCAGCCAGACGGGCCGCGAGATCGGTCATCGCAGCGGCTTCCTCTGGGGTGGCAGCACGGAAGACCTTCTTGGGCTTGACGAAATCCTCAAAGTAACGGATCGCATAACCGACCATCTCATCAAGCTTTGGATGGGTCTCTGCACTCGCACCCGGTGCATAACGGGAGATGAAGCCCCAGAGCACGTCCTTGTCATGGGCATTGGCCGCGCTCACCAGATTGAGCAACAGGGCAAAAGACAAAGGCATGTTGGCTTTTGGCGGCACGCCGGAATGGATGTGCCAGCTTGGATTGTTAAGCTGCTTATCGAGCTCTTCCTTCTCGATATTGCCGAGGAAAGTGAAATATTCGTCAACCGCTTTCGGGATCACATCGAAATAGAGCTTCTTCGCGGTTTTTGGTTTTTGATACATATAGAGCGACAGGCTTTCCGGTGAGGCATAGGTCAGCCATTCCTCGATCGTCAGGCCGTTGCCTTTCGATTTGGAAATTTTGGCACCCTTGTCATCGAGGAACAGCTCGTAGGACAGGCTCTCGGGCTGTGGCTTGCCAATGGCGCGACAGATTTTGGTCGACAGTTTCACACTATCAATCAGGTCCTTGCCGCTCATCTCATAAGCCACATCAAGGGCTGCCCAGCGCATCGCCCAGTCGGCCTTCCACTGGCACTTCACCGCCCCGCCGGTAACCGGAACCTTGACCTTCTCATTGGTTTCCGGATCGACATAGACCACAGTGCCTTCCGACACGTTGCGTTCAATCATCGGCACCTGCAGCACCTTGCCGGTGCGCGGGCAGACCGGCAGGAAGGGCGAATAGGTCGCCTGACGTTCCGCGCCAAGGGTCGGCAGGATGATGCCCATGATCTTGTCATAGACGTCGAGCATCCGCAGCAGGGTCTCGTCAAACTTGCCCGAGGTGTAATAGTCGGTCGAAGAGGCAAATTCATAATCGAAGCCGAACTGATCGAGGAAGGCGCAAAGCCGGGCATTGTTATGCTGGGCAAAGCCTACATGGGTGCCGAACGGATCGGGCACACGGGTCAGCGGCATGTCGAGATAGTTGGCCAGCATCTCCTGTTGCGGCACGTTGGACGGCACCTTGCGGAAGCCGTCCATATCGTCGGAGAAGCAAAGCAGACGGGTTTTCACCTCATCGCGGGTCAGGGCGCGGAAGGCAGTGCGGACCATCGAGGTGCGGGCCACTTCGCCAAAGGTGCCGATATGCGGCAGGCCGGACGGGCCATAGCCGGTTTCGAACAGCACTTCATCCGGCATGCCCGACTTCTGGTAGCGTTTGACCAGCTTTCGTGCCTCTTCAAACGGCCAGGCTTTGGACGTTGTGGCTGCATCGACGAGAGCATCGGTCAGCGCGAGCGGAAGGGCAGTCTGCGAAGTCATTTTCTATTTCCCTGAAAAGTCCCGGTTGGCGCAGCCATCAATGCAACGCCGTCATAATGGGATTCATAATCGTCTTGAAAGAACAAACCGCCTGCCCGACCGGCAGACGGCAAGGGCTGTTCTAGCTGATTGAACCCGACAAGGAAAGGCCAATTTGCGGTCCATTCCACCCCCGCACCCCCAAATCACAATGGAATCAGTGACAGCTTCACTGGGGTTTGGGCAAATCGAGATCGGGCGCGGCTTCGATCATTTGGGTGGTCTTGCTTTCGAAATTGTCCGCCTTCATGTGATAGAAGGCCTTGGCGATGAAGCCCGTATCCGAATTGACCCAGTATTTGTGGTGGTTTTCGGTTTTGAAACTGCCAGATGCACTATAGGTGCCAGCCACAGTCTCGTGCATCACGCCGTCAAGCTCTTGCTCACCACAGCTTGCATCGCGCGCGGTTTGCAGATTGGCCTGCATTTGCTCTTTGGCTGCCTTGGCATTGGCAACACTGTCGACATCTCGCACCTTGTCCCAGCTTTGCCCCTTGTCTTTGGAACTATACATCCCGTTGTTATAGGTCAGCGTCCATTGCATGTTGGCCGGTTCGATCATTTCTGACATCCAATGGCCCGGTTCGGCCTGATAGAAATAGTTTGTCGATGTCATGCCACCGACAATTTCCTGCTCAACATGAATTTTGACAGGCCCGTCTCCATTGCCTTTCACAAGCAACATTTTGAAGCGATCCAAACAGTTATCGGCATGGGCCAGCGCCGGCAAAAGGCTCAACAGCGACGTGACAAGGGCAATCTTGGTGGTGGCAACAGACATTGGAATGATCCGTGAATGAATAGAGGCATATGAACTTTTCCGTATTTCCGTCATTTTGCCAGAATTGCCGTTCTGTGCAAGCGGTTTGCATCTTCGCCGGGGTTCACACTTCTTGGAAAGACAGGCTCTTCTTGGAAATTGCCATGAATAGTGGCAAAAATCCTGACTGGCCGCTTGATCCCGTGCGATGTGGTGCCTAAATTCGGAGCTGAGTAATTTTGGTCCGGAACCCTTTTTTTGCCGGGCGCACCTACAGGAAAATGCAATGACCAAAACCGTTTCTCCCGAAGAAGCCCTCATCTATGTGATGGTTTCCACATCGGCTGCAGACCGGACCATGACCGATTCAGAGCTTTTGAAAATCGGGGAAGAAGTCCAGACACTGCCGGTTTTCAAGGAATTTGAAGATAGCCGCCTCATTCAGGTGTCCCGCGATTGTTCGGAATTGCTGGCCGAAGGTGGCATCGATCTGGTCTTGCAGATCGTTCGCGCCAGCCTGCCGGAACGTCTGCGCGAAACCGCTTACGCGCTTGCCGTGGAAGTGGCTGCCGCCGATTTTCAGGTCGATCAGGACGAGTTGCAGTTCCTGCTTCTGCTGCGCGACGAGCTGGAGCTTGATCGCCTGCATGTGGGGGCGATTGAACACAGCGCGCGGGTTCGCTACCGTAAGAGATGATCAACGATCGCCAATCTCTGGCACATTAACCCTGTCAGAGGCTTTGGTTGCGCATTCCTTGTCAAAATAGACAATATAGGCTACAATTATGGCCATATTCTATCGTTTGCGTAAACCAATCAGATTGACATTGCTGGGGGCCCTCTGGGCCCTTTTTCTTTGCCTGCCTTATGCCTGCCGACACTCGGACGCTGCCTCTTTCCGGCATGCGTGTCGTTGCGGGCATCCACATTCGGGCAGATGATTTGCCATCTGGCGGCGGTTCCATCTTGCCTTATCTGCCTTGCGCCTTTAGCAAGAGATCACTTCGTCTTCGACCTGTGTCTGTTGGAGCCTGTCATGGCCAAACTCTATTTCACCTATTCTGCGATGAATGCAGGCAAATCGACCTTGCTGTTGCAGGCATCCTACAACTATGTGGAACGGGGCATGCGGACGCTGCTTTACACGGCAGCCTTGGACAACCGGACGCGCGTCGGTGAAATCTCTTCGCGGATCGGCCTGAAGGCGGAAGCCTTCATCTTTGGCGAAGAAACCAACCTGTTCGACCATGTTACCGGGCAATTTGACGTTGAGAGTGGCAAGGGAAAGCCCGACTGTCTGTTTTTTGATGAAGCGCAATTTCTGACAGAAGATCAAGTCTGGCATCTGTGTCGGGTGGCGGACGAATTGAAAATTCCGGTCATGTGTTATGGGCTGCGCACGGATTTTCAGGGCAAGCTGTTTCCCGGCTCGCAGCATTTGCTGGCTTTGGCCGATGAGCTGCGCGAGGCCCGTACCATCTGCTGGTGTGGCAAGAAGGCCTCGATGGTGGTGCGGATCGACGGCAATGGCAAGGTGATTGAAGAAGGCGAACAGGTGGTGATCGGCGGCGAAGAGGCCTATGTCTCGCTCTGTCGCAAGCATTGGGCCGAGAAGGATCTGGGAGACAAGGACCGCTCCGACCCACAAGGCAAGTTCAATCTCTAGATGTTGCCCGCCCTGAATGACACGGCCTCGCAGGGCACACCCTGCGACATATTATCCCCACTGTCCTTTGACTTGTCCCTATCCCGTTTGTGCCGCAATCCGTCTATAACATTTGGAAACCCTGATCCCCATTGCTGACGCAGCGGCGTTGGCAGAGCTGCATGCGGCCCGAGCCTTTGAACCGACCGACCTTGACCATCGACCGCCAGGAGACGGTTCGCCTGAAGATATGGTATCTCAGGACGGGCCATCTGAGCCTGTGCGTCTCGCTGCTACTGCATGGGCTGGCAGGGCTGGTTTTGCTTTCGATCATGCCAAAGCTGCTCGAAGATGTGGTGACGATTGACGAGATCGAGGTGGAGATCATCCCGCCGAGTGCCCTACCCAAACCGAGCGGCATTCCACCGCTGGATCCTCTCGATCAGCCACGCGATCCGGCGGCGGACGCAGCAAGGCGTTTCCAGTCAGGCGATGGCATGATCAGGCCGGAGCAGCTATTGTCTCGCTCGCTATTGGATGCGCCGGAAAATGCCGAAGGGCGGGCAGCCTATGACAGCATGACCGGCGGCGAACAGCGCGACCAGCTTTGCAATCTCGAAGTGCTCGAACAGATCAAGGCTCTGGGAAAAGGCCATGTGCCACTTTGGATGAATGCCTTTGCCATCCGCCCGGTGGTCTATGAAGGCAAGCGGATGATTGCCAATGGTGCAGCCTTCTTTAGCAACGAAAAATGGCATCGGGTCAAGTTTGAATGCGAATTGTCCGACGATGGCAAAAGCATCGTCGATTTCGCCTTCCAGATCGGGGTCATCGTGCCACGCGACGACTGGGACCGTTATGGTCTGACCCCCGTAAACGGACTGGCTCCCGGCCACTGATCCCTTATCACAACATGATGCGCCAAACCGATCCCTCGAGGCTTACGCCTCGTCCAGATCCTCGTCTTCGTCATCTTCTGGCTTGTCGAACTCGAAAGTCAGGACCGGTGGATTGGCAGCAAAGCCAGCGGCCAGCTCAGCCGCATGGAGCATGTTGCTTTTCATGGTGGCTTCGGATTTACCGGTCGGGCCCAGATCGTGGCTGCCATTGGTGATCCATTCCAGCGTCACCTGCTGCGGCAGATCGATGGCGTCGATCTCGTCCCACCAGCCAAAATCATCGCGCTCACCCTGACAGATAAGGATCGGCAGCAGGCTTTTCTCCAGCGGCTCCAGACGCCAATGCTCTGGCTCGGACTTGCCAATCGGATGGAATGGATAGCCGAACACCACAACACCCTTGACCGCCAGATTGAGGTCTTCTTCGTTGGCCAACATCGCGGCAACCCGGCCACCCATGCTCTTGCCACCAATCAGCAGCGGCAGCTCATCCCAGTCCTTGTTCCAGTTTTCGCCCTCAAGCAACTCGTCCACGGCACGGAAATAATGGTGGGTCCAGCGCTCGGCGCGGCCCGAAGGACGCCTTTTGCCATCGACACGGCGGCGCGCCATATAGGAAAATTCGAAGCGAACGACGACAATGCCATTGTCATTGAGCATGGCGGCGATGCGTTCCATGAAGGAAGAATCCATCGGAGCACCTGACCCATGGGCCAGCATCAGCACGGCCTTTGGCTTTCCTTCCGGCTCGGTGATCAGGAAATCAAAGGGGCTATCGGCAGTGATGGGGCTTGGATTGGAGGTCTGGGGATTGGAGGCCTGGGGAGTGGAGGCCTGTGCATCGGTGGACTGGTCAGACTCGGTCATGGCATTGCGCTCGCTTGAGATCGGTAGGGTGGGCGCCTTCCTATCAGTTTCAAAGGCAAAGTCCAAGCCTTTTGCACGTTCATATGCGCAGGAAGGGGTCGACAGTGTCACGACAATGTGACGCAATGCCCCATAAATGCCATTTGCCCAAAGGGATTGGGGTCCCTATAGATGCATAAAGTTGAATTTATCAATACTGCCTTGGCAGTCAAAAGTGAGCCTTTCCCATGCAGGATACCTTGTTCGTCGCCTTCGGTCTTGATGACAACCAGATGCGGCTGGCCATTTTCCTTGGCACCTTCCTTGTTATGGCGCTGTTGGAGTGGGTTTTGCCAAAACGTGACAAGGCTCTGCCGACGGGGCGCCGCTGGCTAACCAATTGGGGCATTGTGATCCTCGACAGTGTCTTGGTGCGGCTGGTGATGCCGATCCTGCCCATCGGGGTGGCGCTTTATGCCGGTGAACAGGGGTGGGGATTGCTCAACTGGCTGACCATTCCGGGCTGGCTCAGCATTCTGATTGCTTTTGTTGTGCTCGATTTCGCCATCTGGCTACAGCATCTGATTTCCCATGTGGTGCCGATTTTCTGGCGGCTGCATCAGGTGCATCATGCGGATCGGGACATCGACGTCTCGACGGCGCTGAGATTTCATCCGATTGAAATCCTGCTGTCGCTGGTCTGGAAATTTGGCTGGGTGCTGTTGCTGGGCGCTCCGGCTTTGGCCGTGTTTTTGTTCGAAGCGGTGCTGAATGCGGCCGCTTTGTTCAATCATGCCAATGTGAAGCTGCCTGTCGGGCTGGATCGCCTGTTGCGACTGGTGGTGGTGACGCCGGACATGCATCGGGTGCATCATTCGGTGGTACCGCAAGAGACCAACTCAAATTACGGTTTCAATCTCTCGATCTGGGATCGGCTGTTCGGCACCTATATTGCCCAGCCACAAGCCGGGCATGATGCCATGGTGATTGGTCTCAATCCCTATCAGAGCGACAAGCCGGGACAGTTCATCTGGTCGATCCTGTTGCCCTTCCGCAATCGGTAACCCGGAAAGACGGCAAGGCTCAGTCCTTGGCGGCGTAGATATCGACTGCGAAGTGGCTGGCATAAAGTTCTGCCAACCGGCCCTTCTGGGCGAGGCGCAACAGCCCATAATTCAGCAAGGTACGAATGCCGGTCCGATCCCGGCCATAGGCAATCGACATGCCTTCGCCGAAGAAGTGGGCGTCATAATAGGGCTTGCCAGCGAAAGCGATGCCGTCTTGTTCATCCGTGACGAGAGGCAACAGCTGGAACGCATCGCCGAAGATCGACTGAACCTTGCCCTCTTCCAGCAATTGACGCGCGACCGCCATATCGGTAACGGGCACCCGATTGACCTTGGGGAAGTAGGTGCGCAAGTAAGCCTCATGGGCAGACCCGCCGCGCACGGCCACCGGGACAGCATCCATCCCTGTCTTGTCGAGTTTCAAGAGTGTGCCGGTTTTGCGAACAAAGCGCCCCGGTCGCTTGAGATAGACCTTGGTGAAAGCCAGTTTGTCCTGAACCGCCTGCTGATTGGCGATGCCGGCAATCGCTGCGTCGGCGCGACCATCGGAAATCAGGGTCGGGATTTCCTCGAAGGCGACCAGCTTGAGGGTGCAAGCAATGTTCAGCTCCTCACAGAGTGCGCGCACCAGCTCGACATGATAGCCCTGAGGCAGATCCTCCTCCCCTCGATAATTGAAGGGTGGGAAGTCATCGGTGGTCAACAAACGCAACCCCTGATCGAGCAGGTCCTGATCAGGCTGTTTCGGACGCTCTCGCACATCAATGAAGCTGGTGAAGCCGGCATTGACCCATTGGTGTGATCCAATGGGACCATCAATCTGCTGATTGCGGCCACGGCGGCTCAGAATGTTGGTGGTTTCATTGCCCCCCTCGTCCTGCTCTTCATCCAGCGCGTTGACAGTCGGATCTTCCGGCTCCTCCTGCTGGGCATTTGCCTGTATGGATCCCAGACTTGCTGTCGCGAGGCAGAGCACAAAAAGAAGAGAGACACGGGCGCCTGAGCGCGAAATTGCGCGTCGGGACCGCAACTTCTGACGATATTCTTCGAAAAATGCAAGAATATCGTGAATAATACCACCCTGTGTTGTATGAAGTTGCGTATCCTTCATTGAAATTGCGAAACCCCTATGCCACTCTTTCAGGTAGTGTTGCTCTTGTCCAATATTCATCTGCCAAGAGCAAGCAAAGCTGACTTTAGACCTTAATTTAATCGTTTGATCACTGACACCAAAATGAATTTGCTCCGCACATTTCAGCGCATCACGCGCGGACCCTTGTTGATTTACTGTGTTGGTATAGCGGCATTTACCGAGCCTTGTCATGGCCTTTTTAAACAAGGAATTGAAAAAGCCTGATCCGGGCCCGATTGCCTCGGCCCTGCTGGCTCAGACGGAGGATGGATCTCCTCCTCCGCCTCCGTTCTTTCACGCAGAAGAGGCGACGAACGACCGCCCCATTCTTCCCTTCCATCTCTCTGTCCTGACGGTGATCGCAGACAAGGCGGACTGGCTGTGGCATTTGATCGACACCTATGCACTGAGGTCTGACAACTCCCTAACCCATGATCTCCTAGCGTCCGGTCAGATAGACGAAATGCGCTATTTTGCCGAAGCCGCCCGCCGCCTGGGGGTGCCGTTTCTGTGCCATGTGCCCGTTGCGGCTTTGCATCCCTTCCCCGACGAGGTGCTGCTCGAAGGCATCCATGATCTTGATTGGGTGATGATGTGGCCACCTGAAGGACCGGACGGACAGGAGGCAAACCAGAGAAGCCAATTGCTCTGCGCCCCTAAGGGTGAGGCGCTTGATCGGCTGGAACACTCATTGCAGGATATGCCCGATCTGCGGCAACGCATTTGCCTGACGGTTCCCTCTGTTCTGCAGGCTGCCCAGAGGGCCGCAGCGAAGGAGCGGGCGCTCACCACGCGTGTCTATCAGCTCAAGCAAAAGCAGCCAGACTTGTCTGCCCATAAACGGATTGGTCATTTCAACCGCTTCGTGCTTGTGTCTTTGGTGTTTGCTGCGATCGCATTGGCATTTCTGTTTCCACCCATAGCGATTGCCTTCAATATCCTGTCAATCATGGTCTTTCTGTCCATTGCCGGGCTACGAATTGCTGCCATACTGGCTGCCAAGCGTCTGGAGCAGGCGCAGGCACTTTGTTTTGAGCAACTGTTTGCCAGCCCGATTGTCGAAGAGGAATGGCCCAGCTACACGGTGCTGGTGCCGCTCTACAAAGAAGCCTCCATTCTGGGCGATCTGATTTGCTGTCTCACCCAGCTTGATTATCCGCGTGACAAATTGAGCATCCAGTTGCTGGTCGAGGCGGACGACCATGAGACATGGCAGGCGCTGGCCGGGATGAAGCTGCCACCCGCCTTCACGGTGGTGTCCGTCCCTATTCATGGGCCGCGCACCAAGCCCAAGGCGCTGAATTATGCACTCGCCTTCGTCAAGTCAGAGTTGGTGGTGATTTATGATGCCGAGGACCGCCCCAACCCGCTGCAATTGAAAGAAGCTGCGATGCGGATGCGAGCGGGCGGTGAAACCCTCGCCTGCCTGCAGGGACGATTGGCCATCGACAATGGCAATTCACGCTTTCTCAGTCGTCAGTTCGCCGTGGAATATGCGGCCTTGTTTGACGGCTTCCTGCCCTATCTTGCGGACAAGGGGCTGCCCCTGCCCCTTGGTGGCACTTCCAACCATTTCCGCACCGATATTCTGAAGGCTGTTGGAGGCTGGGATCCTTACAATGTCACGGAAGATGCCGATCTCGGCCTGCGTCTGACGCGTCTGGGCTATCGCATCGAGGTGCTGCAAACCGAAACCTGGGAGGAAGCGCCGGAAAGCTATCCTCAATGGGTTCGTCAGAGGACACGGTGGTTCAAGGGCTGGATGCAGACATGGCTGGTGCATATGCGCAATCCGCTGGCTTTGTGGCGCTCCCTTGGGACGGCGTCCTTTCTCACCTTTCAGAGCATCATTGGCGGTATGTTGATTTCCGCCCTCATCCATCCGGTCTATATTCTGTCCTTCGCGCTGACCTTTCTGGCCCTGCAGATCCCGGCAAACGAGGCTTCCTCGCTATTCTGGAGTTTGGTGATCGCCAATTCGGTCAATCTGCTGCTGGGTTATGGGGGCGCAATGAGTTTGGGTTATCGCAAGGCGCGGCAACGCTATGGCTATGGTCTGGCAACAATATTGGCGATGCCGGTCTATTGGCTGATGATGACACCGGCCGCCTGGCGCGCGCTGGTTCAACTGCTTGATAACCCGCATCATTGGGAAAAGACCGAGCATGGGCTGTCACTGGATCGACCATCGCTGGACAGCGCAAGTCCGCTTGGCGTTCTGACCTGCGAAAAGGGACCCGATTGAAAATCAGGCCCCTTGTCAGACTGGCGCATCAAGCATAGCCCCAAGACTTGCTGGGTGTGGTTTAGCGCACTTGCGGTGGCAGGCCACGGCCACGGGTGCGGATCACGACGCGCTGACCACGGGCATCCCGGTAGGCGGTGGTGCGGATATTGGTGCGCGGATCGTAGGAGCTGGCGAAGGTCGGGCGCTGCTTGGTTTTGTAGCGGATCTTTTTCTTGCGAATGATTTTGCGCTTCAGAACCCGACCATGGCGATCTCGCTCGACATAAACGTGGGTGTTGCGAGGGCCAACACGGGGATAATGGCTGGACACCTCACCGCCGTCCCGCTTGTGCAGGGTGGCGCCAATCAAGCTACCAATCAGGAAACCAGCAGCCCCGATGGCGGCAGCGTTGCCCATATCATTGCCATGCGACCGGTGGTGGCGGAACTCACCTGCATGGACCGAGGTTGTCGCGGTGGTTGCCGCTGAGGTGATGGACAGGATCAGGGCGATCATGATGGATTTGGTGGGTGTCTTGAACATGGTGTCTCTCCATTGGGTGTCTGAGTGAACTGTCTGGGTTGGCTGTCTGCTTTCTCTTGCTGCTTGCTATGTCAATTTGTCGCAGTGCCCGACCAATCGGTTCAAACTTTTTTCACCAAACCTCTTGTGGTGCTGACAAGGGGTGCCAAGCGCTGCATAATCAACGTCATGTTTGGTCTTTGCCCGATGACGGGAGGCCATGGCATTGCCGACACCAACCAGCGAGATTTTCATGCGTTCCAGTCACGATCACCCCAAGGGCACGTTGCACAACCTGTCCATCCAATCCGATTGCCTCCAATCCAACCTGCTGGGTGATCCGACCGAGCGAGAGGTGGTGGTCTATGTTCCCCATGGCCATGATGGACAGGGTTTGCCATTGCTGGTGGATCTGGTCGGCTTCACCGCCGGTGGGCCAGCGCATGTCAACTGGAAGAATTTTGGCGAGAATGTCCCCGAGCGGGTCGACCGGCTGATTGCGTCCGGCGACATGGACCCCGCGGTCATTGCCTTTCCGGATTGCTTCACCCGGCTGGGAGGCAACCAATATATCAATTCGGTCGCCCTCGGGGCGTGGGAGGATTTCCTGATCAAGGAAATGCTGCCTGCGATTGAAGGCCAGTTTGGCTGTGGCGGTGTGGGCAAGCGCGGCGTCTTTGGCAAGTCATCGGGCGGCTATGGCTCAATGGTCCATGCCATGTTGCATGCGGATGTCTGGTCGGCGGCTGCCTGCCATTCCGGCGATATGGCGTTTGAGCTTTGCTATTTGCCCGACATGCCGACCGCCTTGCGGGCGTTGGCGGCCAAAGACCATTCGATAGAGGCCTTCCTGACCGACTTTGAAAAGGGGCCGAAATTTTCCGGCAAGGACATGCATGTGCTGATGTCACTGGCGATGGCCGCGACTTATGATCCGGACCCGGATGCCTTTTGCGGGGTGCGGTTGCCGGTGGATCTGGAGACCTGCAGCCTGATCGAGGAACGCTGGGCCAATTGGCTGAAATGGGACCCGGTGGTGATGGTCGAGCGGGCGGAAGTGATTGACAATCTGAAATCGCTCAAGGGCCTGTGGCTCGAATGTGGTGATGTCGACCAATATAATCTGGTCTATGGGGCCCGGCGTCTGCACAAGAAACTGGAAGCCGCCGATGTGCCCCATGTCTATGAGGAGTTCTCTGACAATCATTCCTCGATCGACTATCGGATGGACCAGACCCTGCCATGGATGGCCCGGCTGTTGAGTGCATAAGCCGACTTTGTGAAGGCGGCGGCTTGAGACTTTCTCGCGCCGCCTTTTGCACTCTTCACAGAAATGGGTCTCCGTGCTTTTTGTTGGTTTACGCTGATCGAGCAAATCAGATAGGCTCGCAGCAGATTCCCGCCCTTTGAGAGAATGCCGTTTCATGACGCCTGTCGCCCACCCTTCTGCCGTGCCTGCCCAGATCGACGATGCGGTGTTGGAGCAGGAGGGACGTATTGATACGGCCTTTGATCCTGATTCACCCCCTGCCGAGCAGGCCTTACAGATCCTCAAACGGGTCTATGGCTATGACCAGTTTCGTGGCAGTCAGGCGGAGGTGATTGAAAGTCTGCTCAATGGCCACAGCACCCTTGCCGTGATGCCGACCGGCATGGGCAAGAGCATTTGCTTCCAGATCCCCTCGATGATCTTTGGTGGCCTGACTTTGGTCGTCTCGCCCTTGGTGGCCCTGATGGAAGATCAGGTGATGGCATTGAAGCTCGCCGGTGTGGCGGCAGAAACGCTCAACAGCTCCCGCTCGCGCGAGGAAAATGTCGCGGTCTGGCGCCGGGTGGCAGCTGGAGAGATTTCGCTGCTTTACATCGCGCCGGAACGGCTGATGACCGAACGGATGCTGGCAGCGCTTGCCAAATTGCCGGTGCGGCTGATCGCGATTGACGAAGCGCATTGCATTTCGCGCTGGGGGCCGAGCTTCCGGCCCGATTATGAGGGTCTGACGCGGCTGAGTGATTTCTTCCCCAATGCGCCGGTGGCAGCACTGACAGCGACGGCGGATGAAGCCACCCGGCAGGATATTGCCGACAAGTTGTTTCCGCGCGATGCGTTTGGCAAACGCCTTGGCAATGTGATGGTGTCGGGCTTTGACCGTCCCAATATCCGCCTCACTGTTGCGCAAAGACGCGACTGGAAAAAGCAGCTGCTCGATTTTGTCGATGCGCGGCGGGACCAGTCAGGCATTGTCTATTGCCTTTCGCGCCGCAAGACCGAAGAAGTGGCCGATTTCCTCAAGGGGCATGGGGTGAAAGCCTTTGCCTATCATGCGGGGATGGATGCCAGCATTCGGGCTGCCCATCAGTCGCTTTTCATGCGTGAAGCGGGCACCGTGATGGTGGCGACCATTGCGTTCGGGATGGGGATCGACAAGCCTGATGTGCGCTATGTCTTTCACACCAATCTGCCCGCCAATATGGAAGCCTATGCGCAGGAAATTGGCCGTGCGGGCCGCGATGGCGCGCCATCAGAAGCCATGATGCTCTATGGCCTTGATGATATCCGCATGCGGCGCAGCTTCATCGACAATGAGGGCGGCGACGAGGATCATCTCGCCCGCGAGCATAAACGCCTTGATGCGTTATTGGCCTATTGCGAGGCACCATCCTGTCGCCGTCAGGCCTTGCTCAGCTATTTCGGCGAGGACATCAAGCCTTGCGGCAATTGCGATATTTGCCTTGATCCGCCGGAGCTGAAAGACGGCAATGTCGAAGCCCTACGTCTGATTGATGTGGTTGAGGCGACGGGCGAAACCTTCGGCACGGTGCATCTGATCGACATTCTGCGCGGCATGAGCCATGAGAAGATCAAGAAATATCGCCATGACAAGCTGGAGTGCCACGGGGTGGGCAAGGCCACCTCCAAGGAAGATTGGCGAGCGATCCTCAGGCAGATGGTAGCGGGCAATTTCCTGCGTCTCGACATCCAAAATCACGGGGCGCTGAAGCTGACCGCCAAGTCGGATGCCTTGCGCGCGGGCGACATTCGCTTTGCCTATCGCACCGACGTGATGGGGCCGAGCGATCTCTATCGTCCGAAACGCGCCAAAAGCGCCCTGCCCGATCTGGACCCGGCGGACAAGGACTTGTTCGAGGCATTGCGCAATGCCCGATCCGAGTTGGCGCGCGAGCTCAAGGTGCCCGCCTATGTGGTCTTTTCCGACAAGACCCTGCATGATATGGCGATCCAGAAACCGACCACCCGCCCCGATTTTCTGCATATTCACGGGGTGGGCAGCTCAAAGCAGAAGAAATTTGCCGATCACTTCATTGATGTCATCGAAGAATGGATGGGCTGAGGCAGGCATTCCCTACAATTGTAATTGTGTTTTTCACGTCCCCTTTAAGTGCCTCATCTAAACTGCCTCCCCATATTAGAGGGGATAGACATGACCAATTCTTGTAAAGTGATCATCGCAACCATTCTGGTTGGCACAGCAGTTTCAACCGGCGCGCTTGCTGCGGACATTGTTAATCCGCAAATCACGGATGCGGTTACGCAGACCAATGTGAAGGTGCTGGGCGATGCCCCGGCAGTGGCGACAGGCAATCTCTATCAGGCCAGCGCACAAGCGCTCAGCAACGCTGCGCATAACGCGACAAGCGCCCAACAGAATGCGAGTACTGTGCTGCAGGCCACCACCACACAAGGTGTATCGACGCTGTATGAGGCGGATACCGCCTCGACCGGGATCGCTGAGAGCAAGATTATGGGTGAGTCCGGCCCCGCGCATTGACCAAATTGCGAACCGGTCACCATCACATCCCATCACTCTCGCGTGAGAGCGCCAGATTGGGCGAGACTTTGCCACATTGGAAGGCCACAAATGAGACATGACTTCTAATCGGGAGAGAAATATGTCTCACTTTTTCGCCTCAGCCCTGATGGCAGCATCGCTCATTGCGGCTTCTGCCAATGCCAGCTCTGCCAACGACAATTTGAAAACCGCCATCTTTGCTGGCGGCTGTTTCTGGTGCGTCGAGAAGGATTTTGACCATGTGAAGGGCGTGGTCGAGACCATTTCGGGCTATTCTGGTGGCAACACGAACGAAAATGTCACCTATAAAAATCACAGCGCCGACAAGCATCGCGAGGTGGTCAAAATCACCTATGACAGCAGCAAGGTCAGCTATGATCAGTTGCTCGATATTTTCTGGCGCTCGGTCGATCCAACCGATGGGGGCGGCCAATTCTGTGATCGGGGTCACAGCTACACCACCGCCATCTATACGCTGAATGACGAACAGGCCAAGCTGGCGGCTGCCTCCAAAGCCAAACTGGAAGCCGATAAGATCCTCAGTGACCCGATCCAGACCGAAATCGCCCCGGCCATGCCTTTCTTTGCGGCGGAAGATTATCATCAGGATTATTACAAGAAAAATCCAATCCGCTACAAATATTACCGCTATGCTTGCGCCCGTGATGAACGCATCGAGCGGGTATGGGGCGAACAGGCGCACAAAGGCATCATGAAGTAGCGCAGACGGGCGCAAGCTTATTCCTGTCGATAGGCTTTCTGCCTTGGGCAGGCCTATCTTGTCGCCCGTGATGAACGCATCGAGCGGGTATGGGGTGAGAAGGCGCATAAAGGCATCATGAAGTAAAATACACCCTGCTCTGTGTCAGGTGCGGCTTTGCATGGTTCGGGGGATCGGATAGCCTGTCTCACACATCCGAATCCCTTCCAATGCGAGTTGCTCCATGAAACTCTATGGCCTCAAAAGCTGTGACACCTGCCGCAAGGCGCTGAAATCCTTCGAAGCAGCGGGCAAGCCCGTCACCTTTGTCGACCTTCGTGCTGATGGTTTCTCAGAGGATGACCTTGATCGCTGGCTCGGGGCCGTTGGCTGGGAGGTGCTGCTTAACCGGCGCTCGACCACCTGGCGAGACCTGCCCGAAGGTGACAAGGCAGATCCAGATGAAGCCAAGGCACGGGCCCTCATTCTGCAGCATCCCACCCTCATCAAGCGCCCGATTTTTGATGACGGCACACAAATCGTGGTAAGCTTTGGCAAAGCCCAGCAGGTGACCCTGCTGGGTTGACCTTTTTCTCATTTGCTGACGCACAGACAGGAGCGCCCGCCATGATCCGCCAAAGCCTGACATTCCTCACCATGCTGCTGCCCATTTTGGGAGCGAGCGGGCCAACACAGGCTGCGAGCTATAAGGAAATCCGCGACGTCACCGTCTGGTGCGATGTGGCGATGAGCTGCTCGCTGACCCTGTCTGCGGACAAGTATCAAGGCGTCACCGCCTTGGTCCTGCATCGGGCCAACCGGTTGAATGATGCGGCCTCGGTGCGCTTCACCAGCGCCGTGCCCATTGTCGAAGGTGCCATGCTGTTATTGACCATTGATGGCAAGGACAGCCTGACGCTGATCGCCAACAAGACCGGCATCAAGGAAGACGGCAACAGCTATCACGAGACCAACCCGCATTTGATCGACTGGATCATCAAGGGCATGAAAGCAGGCTCGACGCTCAGCATCGCCATCGACAGTGCCGGGCAATCGAGTGAAACCGGCTTTTCCCTGTCGGGCAGTGTCGCAGGCATGATCTTCATGGACGAATATCAGGACCTGCTTGAGACCTCCTATGCTTTCCATGTCACCGGCACCAAGCGTCCCCACCCACGGCTGCCGATTGTTGGGGTCGAACAGCGCAGTCAAGTGCCGCGCGCCATCTGGAATGGTTGGTTCGCCAAGGAACAAGCCAGTTGCCATTTTTATCGCGAAAGCATCCAATTGCCGGGCAACGGGTTTCGTTTGACCCTGAGGTCAGGGGATGTCTATGGTCTGCCTTGCGGGGACGGCGGCGCCTATAATCAGCCATTTGCGGCCTTTTTCGTGCCGAAGAATGAAAATCTACCGATCAAGGCAGTGCCCTTCCTGTTGGACGGCAACAATACGGACAGCGGTGCTGGACCGGATCTTTGGAATATCGGTTACGATGCCAGAAAAGGGGTGCTGACCAGCTACTTCAAAGCGCGTGGTTTGGGCGATTGTGGCGTGCAAACCAAGTGGCAGTTGAATGAAGTGGGCGACGCTGTGTTTTTCGAGGCAATGGAAATCCGCGAAAAAGGCGATTGCGATGGCAATTATGCTGGCGGGCCGGACAAGTGGCCCAAGACGTGGCCTGTTGAGGACTGACACGCAAAAGCCCGCCGGACTGGCGGGCTTTTTTGTCTTATTGATCGACAGTTCGTTTGATGATCAGGCTTTTGCCATCATCGGAATGTCGGCAAGACCCATTGGCTTGCTGGCGTCGATTTTGAAATCGACCTCGTCCCTGAATACCGTCTTCCTCTCCATGCCCAGCTTTTTCCAAGCGAGCGAAAGCGCCGCTTTCGGATAGACATGGAAGCCATACGGCTGATGGTTACCCGCCTGATAGCCGAGCGTGCGGCGCAGGACGCCATTGCCATAATGAACCGCATAAAGATTGCGCACGTCGGTGTCCCAGTGCTCCAGCGTCAGGGAAATGTTGAGGCAATCCTCATTCTCGACGCGGTGCGGCGCATGGAGTGGCCAATAGGCCATCTGACCGGGTTCGAGGTGATACACTTCCGCATAATCGTCATACCATTCCTCGAAGGGAAACTCCTCGCGGGTTTCCTTCATGATCACCCGCTGGCGATCGATGTTGGGTAGGAAAGGGTCGCGATTGGGATAGATATAGACCTTCTTGCGGCCCTTGATTTGCCAGAGATGCTGCCCCGGCAGGTCAAAGTGATAGAAGGTCTGGCATTTGGGCGATGTGATCAGAATGCCCATATTGCGTTTGTATGTGTGAAGCCCCGGCATGTGGGCCTCGAATTCCTCAAACAACTGATCCAGCACCGCTTTATAGCGAGGGTCGAAATCCTGACAATGACGAATATTCAGCCAGAGGCGGCCATTCTTGATCGCCTCCATCGTCTCCTTGCCCGAAGCACCGCCAACAATGCCCTCGCGCCATTCGGCGCGCTTGGTGTCATGGCCCATGGTGGCGAGATTGTAATGCTCTGGCGGGGTTTGCTCGATAAGCTCGGCGATGGCTTCTTCCGAGAAAAGCGACGAGGTATGCAGGCTGTGGTCAATGACCACGGTTTCCTTGCTCCAAACCTTGGCAAAATGTGGCTTCCAGCCGGTAACAATCCTATCTGACACTTAAAAATTCCCCCAATTGCAAGACATCAATACGGGAAAGGATCGGCCAAGCAATCAAAGCAGCTTCGACATCTCATCTCTACGGCTGCCAGACCGTCATACGATCTCTTTCTTCAATACTTGTTGGCGACGATATTAGCATAGACCCTAAGAAAACCTTCATTTCAGATGCATCTATTATTGGTTATGCTTAATCCCTCTGATTAGCGTTAATGAAAGACTACCCACCAAGCACTTTCTACAAACACAACTGACGCAAAAGGCCCCGCAGGATAAATCCGGCGAGGCCTCACTCCATGTCGCTTTGTAAGGGATGTGGAACCCTCAGGCTTGCGGACTATTTGGCAACCATCGCTTCCGGTTTTGGCGTTTCTTGCGTTTCAACCGGCAGGATGGGATAGTCGACCTTTGGCTGTTCCCCCGTCAGGGTTTTCAGGAACGCGGTGATTTTCTTGATTTCCTCATCACTCATTTCCTCGCCAAGCTGACTGGTCGCCATGATGGCAACGGCCTGCTCGAGATCCCACACCTTGCCCGAATGGAAGTAAGGCGCGGTCAACTCGATGTTGCGCAGTGGGCCAGCCCGGAAGACATATTCCTCATCCGCCGTTTTGGTGACGGCAAAACGGCCCTTGTCACCGGACGGCAAAATGTCTGCGCCGGGTTTCTCAACAACGCCGAATGGATAATAGCCTTCCCCGCCAATGTTGACGCCGGCATGACAGGCAGAACACCCCTTGTCCATGAAGAGCTGCAAGCCTTCCTGCTCCATCGCGGTCATCACCTTGGTGTTGCCTTCAAGGAACTGGTCAAAGCGCGAATAAGGCGTGATCAGTGTTGCCTCGAAGGCTTCGATGGCCTTGGCCATATTGTCAAACGTGACCGGCTTTTCCTCTCCGGGGAACGCCTTGGTAAAGGCCTCGACATAAGCAGGCATGCTCTTCAATGTGGTTTCAACACGCTCA
Organism: Cohaesibacter intestini; assembly: GCF_003324485.1. Classification (NCBI taxonomy): domain Bacteria; kingdom Pseudomonadati; phylum Pseudomonadota; class Alphaproteobacteria; order Hyphomicrobiales; family Cohaesibacteraceae; genus Cohaesibacter; species Cohaesibacter intestini. The sequence goes on from NZ_QODK01000007.1 coordinate 118,525, forward strand.
GGCGTTGACGCCATTTCGACGCCTGCCTGAACCGGACCCTTGGCTTGTGCTTTCAGATCTTCGGCACGGCCATCCCAGAATTGCGCGATGTTGAAGACCGCATTCAGAACGGTTGGCGCATTGCGTGGTCCTTTCTGCCATCCATGGCCGATGGATGTCTCCAGATTGTCATCTCCTCCCATGCCAAGATTGTGGCAGGTATTGCACGAAATCAGTGCCGAGGAGGACAGGCGCGGTTCAAAGAACAACATCTTGCCAAGCTCGATCTTGTCGCTGGTCACTGCATTGTCCTTGACCGCCGGAACCACCGAGGGGATCGGTTGGAAATAGTCTTTCGCTTCTTCCAGAAGCTCGTTGGCAGAGGCGATTTGCGAGGCCGCCAGGACTGCAGCGCCCGCCATCAATGCAACAGCAATTTTCGAGGTCATCAGACCCTCCCTTTAGTTTAGAACAGCTACAAAGTAATACAGAGTGCCGCTTTGTCGCATTGCGCCAGTCGATGGAATAATTTATTTAGAGGAGCTATAAAGAAGGCTGTAAATATCTGAATTTTCAGTCTAATGGGGATCTCTGCGAAAATTTCACAATGGAATTTCCGCGGCGGGCTCTTTGCGCTCATCTTCTGGCTTTGAAGCGCATTTTGGCTTGAAACTGGCCCTGTTTCCTCCCTCCCCATCTACAATCCGGTTTTCAATCTCACTGGTGTGGCAATCTGTCCAATAGCGCTTTTCCTGTGCCGATTTGCCGTTGATGCTCAGGCGTGCCTGCCAGCAGGAGCCATTTTCCTGACGCGCCATTCTGTACCGATTGGTAAATAATTTTCCGCCTGCGAGCAGGATCAGAGCAAAAGTTGCCAAATGCAGGTAGACAACCAGTCTATTATCTTGATCCTTCCGAGGCCTGCCCCATATCGGGCATTCCCATGGCAGACATGCCACTCACCCTTATCCCCCCGATATCTTCAAAAAAGAGATCCGTTCCATGACCAAATTCACTGCTCACACCATTGCGTCTGCACCTGTTGAGGCCAAGCCATTGTTGGAAGGTGCCAAAAAAGCCGTTGGCTTCGTGCCGAACCTCTATGCCAACATGGCGGAGGCTCCTGCGATGCTTGAGGCTTATTTGACCCTTAGCCAGATTTTTGGCAAAACCAACCTCAGCGAGACCGAGCGCCAGATCATTCTGATGACCAACAATCGGCTGAATGGCTGCACCTACTGCATGGCCGCTCATACCACCATCATGCAAGGGGCCGGGATCGACGATGGCGTGATTGCCGCTTTGCGGTCCGGTAGCCCGCTCAGCGACGCCAGACTGGAAGCCCTGCGTCAGTTTTCCATCGTAGTGTATGAAACGCGGGGCAATCCGTCCGAAGGCGATATCCAGTCGTTGCTCGATGCAGGCTATAGCCGACAGACGGTTCTGGAAGTCGTGATCGGTACCGGCCTCAAGACCCTGTCCAACTATACCAATCACATTGTTGGTACTGAGGTCGACGCAGCCTTCGCACCAAATGTCTGGTCACCAGTCGGCTGACCGCAGCCTGATTGCAAAGATCTGCATATCTCGCAATGGTCAGGATTTATGAAAGGGCCCGGAAGGTGGGCCCTTTTTTTGATCAACAGAAAGCAAAAGACAAGATGTCCTCCCTGTTGTTGCTGCAAGGGAAGTTGTTTTTCATATCATTGAGCAAAACCAATTAAGCGGCAGAGAAATAAGTATTTTTGACAAGAATGGAGCTTCTCCACTCAACGGTGATTACTACATTTACACAGAAACCCGTCTTTTTGTGCTGCCCTTTACTCGCTCTTAAATGAAGGTGAGCACACTGACCCGGACTTTTACGGAATGGGAAGGAACCGGGTAGATGAATGCCTTCAAGTCGCTAAACGATCTGAAATTGCCTTACAAAATTGGTGGAGGCTTCACCATCCTGATGGTCCTGACGGCTTTCGTTGGCACGGTTGCGACCATCTCCATCCGGGACTTTCAGAGGCAGGCCACGATCAACGAGCAATCCGTCGCTGTGCTTGATCAGCTGCAGCAGTTCACCAATCACCGGGCCCTCTATTTCACCGACCGCAAGATTGAACAGGCAGAACGCGTCAAATCGGATATTCAAACGCTCGGAACCGCTCTGAATGGCCTGCAACGAAGCTTGACCGATGATGATGCAGCCCAATCGACAATCGGCGGAGCGATGGATCTCGCCTCCAAGCTGGAAAGTGATTTCCAAAATGTGACGACCATCATCGAAGCGCAAAAGCTGCAAACCTCAAAGTTGCTCAGCAATGTCGCCATGCTGGTCGGCAATGCCAACAATATCTCGACCAGCCTTCAGAAAATGAAGAGCACGGCGAGCCGACAGGCCAAAAAGGCAGACAGCCTGAAAAACCGTGCTGACAAGGTCGTCCGCCTGATCAATCAAATGCAGAATGAAGCTCTGGTGATCGAGAAAGCCCTTGGCGTTCCTGCCCCCCTGGCCGAAAAAGCCTTCTGGACAGAGCAGCTCGAGCGCGCGGACCGGATGGCTCAGCATGTCAACAAAGCAGTGCGCATCAAGCTTGACGGCGTGGATTCGGCACGGCTGAAAGACTTGAAAAGTCAGGTTGCCAGCCTCAGACAAGCCATCGATGCAACCACAAACATGCCGTTTGCCCCAGAGGAGAGCCTCAAACTGACGGGCGCACAGCTGGCCGCCGGGCATGTGGCATCCCTGTCCAGCACGCTGCGCGATGACATCTATGTCGTGTCCGACGAGGCCAAGAAAAGCGCGCGCATGCTCAACAGCAAGTTGATGATTGCCGACCTGATCTCGACCAACGCGGCGAAATTTCAGCGCGAAGCGCTGGAAACCAAGGCAGCGACAATGGAGTTGTTTTCGGGTCTGAGTGATCTCTCAGCAGATGGCGTCGCGTTGCGCATTGGCACCTTTCGCAATCTGGCGAAGCTGCTGATTACGGACGCGCAAAATGTTCCCGAAATCCAGTCGCTGACCAACACGATCGAAGACGAAATCAACGCCTATGAAACCGAGTTCGAACTGATGCAAGCCGGTGCGGTTCAGGTCGCGTCCAAGCGCGATCAGTTGATTGCGGCGTCCGGTCAAGTTCAGACGATTGTCGACGACTTGATCAATTCACAGTCCGAAATGGCCCTTGGGGCGGCAGCGGCGGCGGTGACCCTCATCCTTGGCTCTGTTCTGGTTGCCTTGATTGTGGGCGCAGGCTTTGCCGTCATCATCACTCTGGCTGTGTCACGACCGATCCGCACACTGACCGCAACAATGGGTGAATTGGCCAATGGCAATCTGCAAATTTCGATTGCCGGACGGGATCGTGGTGATGAAATCGGCGATATGACCCGGGCGGTGCGGGTGTTCCGCGAGAATGCCAAGGAGCGCATGACGCTTCAGGAAGCCTCTGCGCTTGAAGAAGAGAAACAGCATGAGCGCCAACGGCATATCGAACAGTTGATCAGCCAGTTCGACGCCCGTATGCAAGGGTTGTTGACCGGGGTCGATGGGACGGCCCGCGAGATGAAACACACAGCGGAGTCGCTTTCCCAAATCGCGATGGAGAGTGCAGAACAGGCTGAGAATACCAGCCAGTCGAGCCAGAACGCATCGGTTAGCGTTGGCCATGTGGCAAGCGCTGCCGAAGAACTGGCGGCCTCCATTCAGGAAATTGGCACGCAGGTGCAGCGCACCGAGCAGGTGGTCTCCGACGCCAGCCAATCAACCCTGAGCACCAATGAGAAAGTCAAGGAGCTTGCCAACGCTGCGGATCATATCGGGGACGTGGTCACGCTCATTCAGGCCATTGCCGAACAGACCAACCTGCTGGCCCTGAATGCCACCATAGAGGCGGCCCGTGCAGGCGAAGCCGGCAAGGGGTTTGCGGTCGTTGCTGCGGAAGTGAAGAATCTGGCCAATCAGACCTCCAAGGCGACAGAGGAAATCAGCGGCCAGATTTCATCCATTCAGACCTCGACCGGTGTCACCGCTCAGGCCATTGCCGATATCGTAGAGACAATGGGTCAGGTGGATTCCCATATTGGCGCCATTGCGGCGGCGGTGACCCAGCAAAATGTCGCCACATCGGAAATTTCCGGAAACGTCCAGACCGCGTCACTTGGAACCCAACAGGTCCAGACCAATATGGACGGCCTGTCAGACGCGGTCGCCCAAACCAGTGCGTCGTCACAAACTGTGCTCGAGGCTTCCTCTTCACTGGAGGACAAAACACGGCAGTTGCAGAATGAAGTGGCGCAGTTCCTCAAGGATGTTGCGGCAGCCTGAGCCGACAAAAAAGTTGCAAGAGGATGGTCACACAAGCCTTGGCTGGTGTGGCCATTTTTGTTTCCCTGCGACATTTCGTTCCTTCAGGTTTCTTGCAACAATTTACTCGACGTTAACGCAAAAATTGTCAGATATTACAAGCAATTCAAATCTGCAACCAAAGCTCATGACACCGACAGAGACAACCACAGGCGCTGACCATGCCTTCCTCCTCCTCGCAACGCCGTAGGCATGATACAGCCATTCTGATCGCCTTCTCGCTGATTATGACGTTGGGCGTATTTGTCTTTTCCGCCGGTCCACGGGCAAGCGGTGACAAAGTTGTGGTGTTTGTCCCACCGTGGTCGTCCGACACCAATGTTGTCGAGGTGATCGCCGCTGCAAATGGGGCACTTTTGCGCGGTGGCAAGTGGCACTGGATCGCCCTTGCTCAATCGGATGATCCCGGCTTCGTGCACCGGCTTTACTGGTCCGGCGCTTTCTTTGTCGGAGGTGGAGAAGCCTTTTCGGCTTGTTTCTCCCCCTTTGATCCAATTGATCCATAAAAACACTCTCAGGTCTCCAGACGCCTTGCAGGGTATGAAGACCAAAGACCAAACACAAAAAGATCCGAAGTACGAAAGGCAACCCGCATGTATAGTCTCACGCAGCTTCGTGCTGAATTCTCGAAGTTCATTATTGGCCTGTTATGGCTCAATGCTGCATTTTCCGCTGTCCTGATGGTCACGATGCCCTCAGGGGGTGGGGCCTTTGCTGTGGGCTTGTCGCTATTCGGTGCTGCTGTTACCACCTTTTTCAATGCCCGATCCAAAGCCTCTTCCCTGACACAGGATATCAGTGCGGTTGCATTGGCCTCACAGGTTGCGCTGATCGTCTATATGTTTGCCAATCATCCCTATCAGATCGACTGGCACATGTATTTCTTTGCATCCCTTGCTGTGCTGGCAGGGTGGTGCAGCTGGCGTGTGGTAATTATCGGGTCCGCAGTGGTGGCTGTGCATCATCTGGCGCTGAACTTTCTGTACCCGATGGCCGTTTTCCCCGATGGCGGCGACTTTGTGCGCGTGCTGATGCATGCGGGCATTCTGATCCTTCAGGCCTCGGTTCTGGTCTGGCTGACAGCCAAGCTGAGCACGGCCATTTCGGCGGCCCACAAGGCCATCGAGAAAGCAGAGGCAGCACAGGCGGAAAGCGTGAGCCTTGCAGATCAGCAGAAGGTTGCGCAAAGCCGTGAATTGTCTCGCAGTCAATCCATCGATCAGTTGATTAGCGAGTTCCAGGACAGCATTAGCGAAGCCCTTGATCATGTGGTCAAAACCGCCGATGGCATGAAAGTAACCTCGCATGAGCTGACCCAGAAAGCCCAACAGACCCTTGGTCAGTCCCGCGAAGTTGCGGATGCCTCCACCGAAGCAACAGACAATGTGCAGACCGTTGCTGCAGCGGCAGAGGAATTGTCAGCATCGATCACCCAGATTTCCGGTCAGGTTCAGGAAACCCAGCGTGTGGTCATTCGCACCACAGAAGCGGCCCAGTCAACCAACGAAAAAGTGGCCAGCCTTGACAGCGCCGCGCAACGGATCGGACAGGTTGTCACTCTCATCAAGGACATTGCTGAGCAGACCAACCTTCTGGCGCTCAATGCGACCATCGAGGCGGCCCGTGCTGGGGAAATGGGCAAGGGATTTGCCGTTGTTGCGGCAGAAGTCAAGGAGCTGGCAACCCAGACATCGAAGGCGACCGAAGAGATCGCTACGCAGATCTCTGACATCCAGATATCGACCAAGGATGCCGTGCAGGCCATTGAGAGCATTGCCAACACCATGCAGGAAGTCAACAACTTCACCTCTTCGATCGCTGCTGCCGTCGACCAGCAAGGGGGCGCGACGATGGAAATCAGTTCCTCGGTGCAACGCGCTGCGGCGGGCACTGCGGCGGTGGATGCCAACATCGATGACGTCACGGCGTCGCTGTCTTCCACGTCGGACACGGCAAACCACGTCCTTGAAGCATCTGACGGTGTTTCGCGGGATACAGAATCCCTGCGTGCCAAGATCAGTCAGTTCCTCAACGACGTGCGGGCAGCCTGATTGATTGTCTATGAGACAAGAACGAAAAAGGGGAGATCATCGATCTCCCCTTTTTGCGTCAGCCTTTGCTGCCCTGCCCTTGTCTAGCGCATCAACTGGTAGGGGATGTAAAGGGCGAGGTCTTTCCAGAACCACAGCAGGCATGCCATCGCCAGCATGATGCAGGCAAAGGGAATGGCTCCCTTGGCAACGTCTTTCAGGGGCGCACGCCCGACAGCCTGAATGACAAACAGGTTCATCCCAACCGGCGGGGTGATCAGAGCTGTCTCGATCAGGACAACAAAGAAGATGCCGAACCAGATCGGATCGATGCCGGTATTGAGCACAGCGGGCAGCAGCACCGGCACCATGATCAGCAGCATGGAGAGGGATTCAAGAAAGAAGCCCATGATCAGCAGCACGCAACCGACGGCCAGAATGAACTGCCCCGGCACGCTGATATTCTCGGTCAGGAAGGCACTGATCGATTGCGGGATCAGATAGAGGGTGATGGCGTAGGAGAAAACCTTGGCGCCAGCGACAATGATCAACACCATCACGGTGGTGCGCAGCGATGATTCAACCGCTTCCTTCAGTTTCGCCCAGTTCATGCGCCCCATGGCAAAGGTAATGATCAGCGCCATGACGAAGCCCAGACCAGCACTTTCAGATGGTGTCGCAATCCCTGCATAGATCGAGCCGACGATGGCGACGGCCAACAGGATGGTCGGCGAAGCAAGGATCGAAGCTTGAAGGCTCTCGGACCAGCTGGCCTTGGCTTCCGGCTGGTAAGCGTTGGAAAAGCGCGAATAGAGAATGCCATAGACAATGAAGGCAACAGCAAGGAACAAGCCCGGACCAATCCCCGCAAGAAACAGGGTCGGGATCGAGCTTTCGGTGATCACACCATAGACGATCAGCGGTATTGAGGGCGGGATCAGAATGCCCAAAGTGCCACCGGCGGCCAACATGCCATAGACCAAGGGCCGGTCGTAGCCACGCTTGGTCATTTCAGGGATTGCAACGGTGCCGATGGTGGCGGCAGTGGCCACAGAAGAGCCGGAAATGGCGGAAAAAAGCGTGCAGGACAAAATGGTTGCGACCCCAAGGCCGCCGGGCCAGTGACCGACCCAACTCTGCACCGCGGCATAGATATCGCGTCCGACGCCCCCCTTCAAAAGGATGTTCGACATCAACAGGAACATTGGCACGGCAAGCAGCTCGAAACTGTCCATGGCCCCATGCAGCCGCTGCGGTACAGCGACCATCGGAAAGCCCTTCAAGGCGAGCAGAATGATACCGAGTCCACCAAGGGCGAAAGCCACCGGGGTGCGCAACAAAAGGAGCGCCATCAAGGCAATCAGGATCAGGGCAGCTTCCATCAATGGGCTCCTTCCATGATGTCATCTTCAGGTATTTGTCCGGTCCAGACCCGATAAAGCTCAACCGCGCCCTGCAGAAGCAGCAACAGACTGCCAACCCAGACCGGGGCATGGGTCAAAGCCTTTGGTGGCGCCAGATAGGTGTCGGTGGTGTGACCGGCCAGTGTCTCCTTGAGCCAAAGCTCAAAGCCGAAATAGCCCGCCGTGATGGCGAACAGGAACAGCATCACGATGGCGATTGTCTCGGCTACCTTGCGGCGCAGCGTGCTGGGGTTGCGCAGAATGAGGTCGATGGTCACCATCTCACGATGTTTGAGCACATAGGCGGCGGCAAGATAGACCACCCAGACCTGCAGCACCCGGCTGACTTCATCCACCCAGATGGTCGGCGCGTTGAACACATAGCGCATGACAACCTCGAAGGTGATGAACAAGCCAACGGCAAACAGAGCCCAGGCACTGATCTTTCCGGCAATTTCGGAAAGGCCATCGATGACTTTGATGATCATGGCGCACTCCCTCTTTATCTGGCGACTTATTTGGCGTCTGGCATTTGGATTGTTTCAAATGGCGGGGTCTTGTAACAGGAAAAGCGGCGCACCGCGCCGCTTCCCCCAGATCGGAATGGATGGGCCGGTTACTTCGCGGCTTTCACCGCGGCAACGGCTGCAGCGCCAACATCGCCGGTTTCGTCGATGAAACGCTGAACCACACCGGCGGTCGCCTCAACCCAAGCAGCGCGCTGGGCGTCGGACAGTTCGACAACGGTCATCTTGTCTTTCATTTCAGCCACGGTTTGCGCTTCTTCGGCATAGATTTCATCACGCAGCAACTGCTCGACTTCCTTGGCGGCGTCATCGATGATCGCTTTGTGCTCATCAGACAGACCGTTATAGAAATCGTTGTTGATGATGGCAACAAACTCGATGGCCGCATCGAAGGTCAGGGTCATGTGGTCCATCACTTCGTAGAGCTTGCGGGACTTCACCGCCGAAGCACCGGTCATGCCCACATCAACAGCGCCCTGCTGGTAGGCCAGAAACTGCTTGGAGCCGGACATCAGGGTCGGTGCGCCGCCAAGCGCTTCAACGGTCCAACCATGAACCTTGCCGTAGGTACGAACCTTCTTGTTCTTGATGTCGGCAGGAACTGCGATGGCTGACTCATTGTTGAGATAGATATTGCGACCGAATGCCTGCCACCAAAGCACCTTGTTGTTGGTTTCCTTCAGGATTGCGCCATCGATGGTTTTGCGCAACTCGGAGCCCGGAGCAACAGCCGCGCGGATGTGAGCCTCCCCGTCGAAGATGAAGGGAATGGCCACCACGTCTACGGCTGGCACGGACCCGGCGAAGCGTCCGATGAAGGCAGACCCGGCTTCAATGGCCCCAGAGCCAACCGCGCCGGGGACTTCCTTGTCCTTGAACAGCTGGGCGGAGGGGAAGAGCTGAATTTCAAGATCACCACCGGATTTTTCCTCGACGATCTTGGCGAAGGCTTTCCAGTTTTTGCCCAGAGAATGGGTTTCTGGCAATTGCAAGGTAACGCGAATTGTTTCGGCCAAGGATGCGGTCGGCGCGGCGGCAATCACGAGGGCTGCTGCGGCACCCATCAACCAGTTTTTCATGCGGAGTTTCCCCTATCTGTTTTTAATTTACGCACAAACTAGCAAAATTCTTCAGGCTTTGGGAACTATTTGGAAAAATGAAGTGTGGATACAATATTTAAATTTCCGATTGTGATATCAATCATATCATCCCCCGCAATGATCGCGGCTGTGCGGTGTAGGGAGCGGATGAGGGATAAACAGCGGGCCACCAGACAGACACGCTGTCTGATGACCCGACCTGGCGATCAGTTGCCTGATCGCCGCGGGAGGTTCCCCTTGCCTGCCTCTAATATTTCAAAGGATCATGGAACGTCTCCATATGGGCGCGCACCCAGTCGAGAGGGTCCTGCACATCAGGCGAAGGCTGGGTTGGTGCCTCCTCGCCCGTCACGTCTAGTGGGGCTTCGCGGGTTTGCCCATCGACCCAATCGTCGCCTTGCCCATAGATCGGACGATCATTGGGTTGCGAGGGTGCCTGACGTCCGGACGGATAGCCGGGATAGATCCATTTGCTGTGGGCCCAGCCTTCAAGGCCGCCTTGTGTGCGGACGTAATACCAAACCCCGTCGGCATCCAGAACATCAAGGATGGTGTTCGGTGCCATGCGGGCCAGTGGCCGGGACTTGGATGAGGGATATTGTCGCAGGGTGAGAAAATTGTCGCCATAGGGGTTCAAGCCACCGACATAGTCGGCATTGGCTGGAAGCGGAAGGGCCCAACTGAAAACCAGCGATGCGGTGGCAAACAGAAAGCTTCCAATAACGAGGCGACGGTTGATCGCATGGCCGTGTGGTTCTGGCATTGTCATCACATCCTCTCCTACTCGAAGCCTTTTTGCATTTCTTGCAGCAGATCCTGCATGTCCTTGTCTGCATCCTTGTCGACATTCTTCTCTGCGGAGGTGTCTGGCTTCTCTGCGGAGGTGTCTGGCGCATCGCCCGGTGGGGGTGCGGCGGCAGAGCTTGGTGGTTCGGTTTTGCTGAACAGATCCGCGCCCGGGCCTTCAAACGAAACGAAACCGGACGGACCGAACAAGGCTGCAAAAGGGTCCTGATCGGATGGCAACAGGGAGAAGGCCGAAATCAGCGCCAATCCGTCCGGTGTTCGGATGATAACCGTGCGGCCACTGACTGGCAGCAGCCCTCCGGCGCGCAGATCGATATGACCGTCGACATCTTCGCCCGCCACTTCGAAGCGCCCGGACTGCATGGCAAAGGGCGCGCGCCGCGTCACTTGTTTCAGAAAGCCGTCGGCGACAATATCGGCGCTTTTCCGCTGCATGGCATCAAGGTGATCGCCTTTGAGCGGATCATAGCCAAGGAAAGAAACGGTCACCGCAATGAGACCGGATTCCCTTGGCACCGGATCCCAGCTTTTGGCCCGGAAATGCCAAACCTCGATGGCTGCGTCCTCACGGGTATCCACCTTCCAGCCCCGTTCTGGCAAATGGACACCAATGCCGCTGGTGCCCAGCTCGATGGCGCCAACCTGGCTCCATCCCGCCATCAGTGCCCACGCCAAGCCCGCCAAAGCAACTATGGCCATTTGTCTGAAAGTCTGTCTCATGTTCCACCATCTCTCATTGTTTGCTTGCGGTGAGTCGGAAACGCTTGCCACCGTCCCGCTCTGTCATGACCAAGGCAATGGCCCCTTGTTGCAGTGTGCCGGTGACATCCACGTCCCCCGCATAGCCATAGGAGGCGCTGTAGCGGAAGGAGGCGTTGAAGCGTCCATTTTCCAGTCTTGCCGAGAATTGGCCACGGGCCTGATAATTGTTTGTGCTCAAGCTGCCGCTGATCTGATCGCCTTTCACCTTGATCGTCACGGTGGGCCGGACGTCGCTCATATAGGCAAAGCTGCCCCGATAGGTGCCGTCATGCTGTTTGTTCGCCTCGTCGTCTTTCACCCGACGTGCTGCAAATTTGAAGTGGTCCTTTTGCTTGTTGGCCGGACCAATGTCGCCGCTGATCTGGTCCTTGGTCACCGTGCCCGTCATCCGCATCGAAACCGTCTGACCACCGGGGCCATGCAGGGTGAAAGTCTGATCGAACCGGCCATTGCGGACCGTCGTCTGGAAGCTGTGCGATACATTGCCGTGACTGATGCGGAACTTGCATGTCAGACGGTTGCCGCTTCTTTCGAACTCAATGGGCTTTTCCCCCGGTGCAAGGCGGCTCGAAATGGCGATTTCGCCTTTATAGCGTCCATCCTCTGCGACGCCCGTATCCCCTCTTGTGCCGCGGGTGTTTGATGGTGCGGTTTCGAAGGGATTGGACGCTTCGTGGTTTTCCCCGTCCGTCTCCGGCTTGCCAAACGGGTTGGTATTTGGAACCGTTTTTGTTGTCCCATTTCGTGTTTGTGGGCTTGTTGGAGTGTCGGTTGACGGGCTCCACGGATCATCCTTGGCCTTGCTATCGGACGGGGGTTGGTCTGGCTGTTTGCTTTGGGTCTGGTTTCGGATTGCAGATTGGTTGACCGCCGTCTCAAATGGACTCTTGGTCTTGCTGGCGGAGAGTTTTCTCTTCAGAGTCGCGATCTGCTGCTGCCTTTCCTTGTCTGGGCATAGAGAAACACTTTGCTGGAAACTGGCGAGCGCTTGCTGATTTTGCCCCAGCTGCAAGGCATTGAGGCCATCGCTCCATTTGGTCCGCGCCTGCTGATAGCGTGCATTGCCGTTTGCACAGGGGTTGGCAGCCTTGATTTTTGCGGCTTCCTCACGGTCTTTTTTCTGCTGCATCAGGGTCTGCAGCTTGGTGCGCATTTGCTCCATCATCGATTGCCGTTTGGCATCGGGACAAAGCGCGAGGCTTTCCTGCAAATGGGCAATGGCGCGGGGATAGTCGCGGCGACCTGCACTTTGCAAGCCCTCCGTCCACATATATTCCGCTGCCTTGCGCTCGGAGGAACCCGATTTGCAGCTTTGGACTGGAGCCACGGGCTTTGGTGGTTCAGGCGTTGGGGACGGGGCGGAGGCGTGGTCGACAGGCTTGTCTGTCGGTTTTGTTTTCGTTGGACCAAGCAATTTCTTGCGCAGACCTTCCACCATCTGTTGCCGTTTTGGGTCAGAACAAAGTGCAAGGCTCGCCTCGAAATGGGCAAAGGCGCGGTCATAGTCGGACTGGCTGACAGCGCTCAGTGCCGTCTGCCACATTTGGGCCGCAGCCTTGTGCTGATTGCTGCCCGGCGCGCAAGGGTCAACCGGCGGCTTTGGAGGGTTCGTCGGATTGGCAATGGTGGTTTGCGGATCTCTGGCACCTTGCTTGTCGCCCTCTTTCTTAGACGACTTGTCGTCCGCACTGGAGGTGGCCGAACTGGTGGTCGTTGGAGGCTTGCCTTTGGTCTTTGCTTTGTCAGGAGTCGTCTTTGCTGACGGATCAGGCTTTTTGCCCTTGTCCGGCTTTGTTTTTTTGTTGTTGATGCTCGGTTTAACTGGCTTTTTCAAGAAGGAAACGGAGGTGTTGGCGCTCGCCAACGCCTTGCCGTTGCGATCAAGGATTGTCAAACGGATCGCAGACGTTCCAGCCTCCGAGCGCGTCAGGGTCGGCCAGGAGCCGGCCGGATTCGACAGACTGTCTCCCTCCCCCCCTTGCCAGCGCCATTTGATGGCGTCCGGCTTCTTGCCGGAGCCGAAGTCGGCGGACAGGTCAATGGCCTCGCCCACATAAAAGGTGGTCGGGGTGGCATCAATCAGGCCTTTTGATTTCGCATCCCAGATTTTGATTGGAGGACCTCGCCTTTTGGCCTTGATCGTCAGGGCTATGGTCGCGAAGTGATATGCTTTGCTGACCGAAGCGAGCCTGTCACCCGTCGCAGCCAGCGCCACATCGGCGGCAACCGGCACCGTTTCTCCGGTTCCTCCGGTAAAGGACAGGCTTCTGCTCGTGTTGCTCTTGTCTTTGCGGTCAGATTGTTGGCGATTGGCTTCTGGCGGGTCAGGCCATTGGACCGCGATATAGCGATCCTCAAGATCCGGGCTGGCGGTGAGAGAGGCCGTGACGCTCTGGCCCGCTGCGGCTGCCTTGGCCGGACTGAACTGCAGATCGAAGGTCGGGATCAGGACCTTCAGTTGCGCTATCTGGCTTTTGACCGTCTCGCTGCCGTTGGAAATTTCGGCCCAGATTTTGACCGGGCCCGGACGGGTGAAGGTCACCTTGCTGCGACCATCGCTCGAGACGGCGGGATCGAAGGACAGCGCAGGGCTTGATTTCCAAGCGTAACGAACCTTGGCTGGCGGCAGCAGGTCTTCAGTATCGTCGGCAGCACCAATATAGATTTCACCGGCTTTGGATTCGGGAACAGCAACCCCGGATGTCTCAAAGGTCGGAGCTGCCACCGACAGGCTGTGGCTTTGGCCCAAATAGGCGCCATCCTTGCCAAAACCAAGGGAAATGGCGGGTCCTGTGCCGCTGATCGTCACTGACGGCTTGTCAGGTTTGGTGGATTCTTTATCCTTTTGCGGTTGGGTCCGGTCGTCCTCGTCAACTTCTGGCTCGTCAATTTCCGGTTCGGTTTGCGCGTCCCCGGTTTTAAAGGGATCGCTCCCCTTGTCATCGCCCGTCGTCACTTGTCCCGGGTCATCGGTGTCCTTTTGCTGACCCCAAGGGCTTTTGCTTTCGGGAGACGTGGCCGTGTCGCCTGCCGTGTCGCTTGTCGGGACGTCGCCGGCGGGCTCGTCGGTGGGGAAGAGGTCAGACAGGGCATCATCAACGGCAGTGCCCGACGGTTTTGGAGGATCGGACGGCGCCTCATCTGCAGGCACAGGGTCGGGACGCTTGACGTCCGGTTGCTTGATGTCGGGCTTCGGCTCGATGCGATCCATATACAGAACCGTGACCTTCGCCTCATCGCCCCTGATTGATTTGGCAAAGCGCAAGGGCTTGAAGCCGGGGGCTGACAGGGCATAGCGAATGCGCCGCCCCTTGGTCACGATCACAGGCAGACGCACATAGCCAGCCTGCGCGCTGCGACGCATCCAGTCTCGCCGGACAATATGATCACCATCGCTGAGGCTGAGACCGGAAATAACGGGTGGGTCACCACGATCCCGTGCATGGATTTGCAGAATATGGATCTGCTTGGACCGGTAGCGCTCGATCAGGCGCTTCATGGTCATTCTGGCATCGCGGTCAAACAGACACAGGCCGATATATTCCTGCCGTGCCATGCGGCCAGCAGCCAATATTGCCTCGCCGCCAAGATTGACCACACGGTCGATCTGATCGGTTTCCCCCGCCAGTTTGAGGATGTTGGCGAAGGCCTTGGTCTGGAAGGTCTTTGCATGGCTGGAACAAAGATCATAGCCGGGCAGATAGCGACGTGCAGCGGGCTCGGCGCGCCCGCGCTCGGACGCGAAGGTCGCCAGTTCCATGAAGCGGTCTGTGTCCGCTAGGGCGCGATTGCGGCTCCATCGGCTTTGCCGCAAGGCCTGAAAGGCCCCAAGCAAATTGTGAGCCTGAAGGCTCGACAGGAAGGCATGGGCACCATCGGGTGCATAGAAGAAGGCCGCATCCGCCTCGAAATGCTGCCAGGCCTGCACTTTATCCAGCGCGGCTTCAGCCTCGTAATAGGTGAAGAAGCGGAAGCAATCCAACGCGGCGCGCCGGTCAATCAGAAAACGGGTCAGTGCCTTTTGCTGGTCACCACCAATGCCACCGCAAATGGAGCCCATGCGGGCTTCATGCAGCTTCTTGTCAAGCGCCTTCAGCGCCTTGGCAAATTCCTTTGTGGCAGCAGAATAACCCTCGATGATCTTGCCGATACCCGGCACATAGCCAGAGAAGGTCTGCATATATCCCAGAACACCGTCGATCGCGTCCAGCCGAGAGATGGGATTGTTGGGATCAACATTGCCCGGGTCAAACACGGCAACGAAATCGACAACCTTGCTGGCATCATCGATATAGCCTTCGGCACTTTTGAACATGTCCGCCACCTTCTGGACCGACTTGAAGACCCCTTGATGACGCATTTTTCGTTCCAGCGCGCTGAGCTGATACATGTAGCCATAAAGATCATCGGCTCCGGTGGCGGACTTCAAGGCTTTGTCGAGTTGTTCCCCATTGGGCAAGAACTCGAACCCGACCTCCTCCTCGAAATCCTTGAGCATCTTGAGAGCATCGTCCCCCAATATGGTCTTGATCGCAGTATCACGCACCTCCCCCGTGGTTTCGGTGATCAGTCCCTTTACGCCACTGATGCTGTCCTTCTGGGTCCGGCGGGTCGTTGCGTTGCGCCAGTTGGAGATATGCTGCTGGAAGGTTGCCAGCTTTTTGTAGATGCCCTTGAAATGACCATGGGTCTTTTGAAATTTGTCACGCAGATCATCCCGCGCCTCGACATAAATTTTCTTTTCCTGATCGATGGGGCTTTCCGCGCATACAGGCAGCGGCATACAGGCGCTCACCACAAACACCATCGCCGCGATGACAACAAGCCACCGGCCCAACCAAGGTGAAAGGTCAAGCAGAGATCTTTGATGTGGGCAATGGAGCATGATGAACCTCCCGGGCCTGGCGCGACACGCACGAACGGCGACAGGAGAGGGTCCTTGCCGAACCTCGGCATCACACCCTTCTACTGTCTCAAAATGCAGGCAGACACACCATACTACATCTGTCTTCTGCGACAATCTGACAGAGAAGATAACCTTAGCTTGTCTGGTTGAAAGCAAATGAGATGGGCGTGCCGTTAGAGCAGCCGACCCGCGACCAAGAGGCGTGTGGAGCGCTGGCACATATCCACTGACGCATGGGATAAAACGTGCCGGTTTCCGGCCTGGCGCCCAGTTTCTCGCCATGGTTGAGATGCACAAAACTCTTCCCTCTATAAATGGTTGAAACTGAAAATTTCGAGCCCTCCTCCACCATATGTACCTTCACGCAATCGACTGAAATGCAACACTATCTAACTCATCAAAGGTCCATATTATCGTTATAATTCAATGATATAATCAAATGTAAAATAGCATTTGACATTTGTAATTTGCTTCTCTAGCCTCTGGATCATGCAATGCGTTCCTTGTCCGCCGGGAGTGGACATGGCTCTGATGGCCGTAAGGACAAAGGCGCAGGAGGAGTGGAAATGTCTTCCAAATTCTATGATGGCCAAATGGGCTTTCTGGCGCTGATCAACGCGCTCGTTTTGATAGCCTCTTGGTTTCTGGTCGGCCCCAAATTTGTGGGCCTGTACAATATGCAATCCATGGCAACTCAGGTTTCCGAACTTGGCTTGCTGGCCCTCGGCGTGATGCTCGCCATGGCAGCCGGGCGGGGTGGCATTGATCTGTCCGGGATCGCGCTTGCCAACCTGTCCGGGGTGATTGCCTTCATGTTGACCCCGCTCATCACCACCGCACAGGAAGCCCCACTGCTCTATTGCTGGACATTTGCCGGCATTTCCCTCGTGGTTGGTTTTCTCGGCGGGGCAGTGAATGGCGCTCTGGTAGGCTATGCCGGGCTAACGCCCATCATCGCAACATTGGGCACACAAATGGCCTTCACCGGCATTGCCGTGGGCCTGACTGGTGGATCGGCCCTGCGCCTTGGTTATATTCCGCCGCTGGATGATTTCGCCAACATGCCGTTTATGGGCGTTCCGATCAGTTTCGCTCTGTTTGTCGGGGTCGCGTTGGTGCTGGCGCTGATGCTTCGTTACACATCCTACGGCATGCGCCTGTTCCTGTTGGGGAGCAATGATCTGGCTGCGCGCTATAGCGGCATCCCTGTTCGGCGCATGTATTTCATGACTTACACCATCGCAGGCATGCTGGCGTCGCTTGCCGGCGTCATCATCGCGGCGCGCACATCATCGATCAAGTGGGATTATGGCTCCTCTTATGTGATGGTTGCGATCCTCATTGCCGTGATGGCCGGTGTGAAGCCCGAGGGCGGCTATGGACGCGTGATCTGTGTCCTGATGTCGGCCTTTGCGCTGCAGGTCATGTCGTCCCTGTTCAACTTCATGCATTTGTCGAATTTCTTCCGCGACAGCGCCTGGGGGCTGCTGCTGCTGCTCTTCCTGGCCGCCTCGCGCGTGGATCTGACGACCTATTTGCATTTCAGACATCCAGCCGTACCCAAGAAGGCTTGATGCAAAGGACTTTCCATCCGGATCGAAGGTGATCCGGATGGGCTTGGCGATCCGGGCGGCGCCCCTTGCGCCCGAAGCATAGTCGCACCGCGGGCAAGAACCTTGTGTGGAGGAAAGTATGAAACATTCTCAGCTGCTTCTGGCTGGCATTTCAGCTCTGGCGATGGTTGGCGTGAGCCTTCCTGCTCTTGCTGCCGACAAAGAAATCGTAACCGTTGTAAAGGTCACTGGCGAAAACTGGTTCACCCGCATGGATGAAGGGGTTCAGGCCTTTGACAAAGACACCGACGGCATCAAGGCGCGTCAGGTCGGTCCGGCCAAGGCCGATGCGGCCCAGCAGACCGCCATCATTCAGGATCTGATCGCGCAGGAAGTCGACGCCATCACGATCGTACCGATGGACCCTTCCGCGCTTGAAGGCATTCTGCGCCGTGCCATGCAGCGTGGCATTGTTGTCACGACCCATGAGGCCGATAATCTGCAGAATACACAGGTCGACATGGAAGCCTTCGACAACCATGAATTCGGCGCCCACTTCGCCAAGCAGATTGTCGATTGCATGGGCGGTGAGGGCAAATGGACTTCCTTCGTTGGTTCTGTCGGCAGTCTGACCCATGTGCAATGGGCAGATGGTGGCGAAGCCTATGCCAAAGACTTCCCTGGCATGGAACTTGTTTCTCCCAAGAACGAAAGCTTCAATGACGCCAACCGTGCCTATGAACTGGCGAAGGAAATCCTGCGCACCTATCCTGACATCAAGGGTTTCCAGGGTGGATCTGCGATTGACGTGATCGGCATTGGCCGCGCCGTCGAGGAAGCTGGTCTTGAAGACGAAACCTGCGTCATCGGTCTTGGTCTTCCAAAAGATACCGGTCCATATCTTGAAACCGGTGCGGTTGACTCCATCGCATTCTGGGATCCAAAGGATGCCGGTTATGTGATGAATATCCTGACCAAAATGACCCTTGAAGGCACCGAAATCAAAGACGGTATGGATCTGGGTGTTCGGGGCTACAACAATGTGAAAGTCTCTCAAGGTCCCGGCGAAGGCATCATTGTTCGCGGCCAGGCCTGGGTCGATGTCGATAAGTCCAACTACAACGACTATCCATTCTAAGACTTGAGGTCTTTCTTCTGGTCCGGCGGTCAAATGTCGGGCCAGCCTTGGGCTTGAGGCTCAACCATTTTCGCAAATCAGGAGCTGTTGTGGTGACTAAGTCGGGTTCAGGTTCAGAGCATCCACAAGACAATGTGGTTCAACTCTCCGGCCATCAGCATGCCGAGCCGTCCACGCCCTTCCTTGAAGTGCGCGATCTGCACAAGCGCTTCGGTGGTGTGCATGCGCTGCAGGGCGTGAGTTTGAAGATCGAGCGCGGTCAGATCTATCATCTGCTCGGAGAAAATGGCTGCGGCAAAAGCACATTGATCAAAGTGATTTCAGGGGCGCATCTGCCCACCGAAGGGCAGTTGATCGTCAATGGCAAGGAGCAAAAGGACTTCAGTCCCATCAAGGCGCTGGAAGCCCGGATCGAGACCGTCTATCAGGATCTGTCTTTGTTGCCAAACCTGACTGTCGCCGAGAATATCGGCCTGTGCCAGCAATTGGTCAGCTCCAACGGTGCCCTGTTCCGCCGTCTCGATGGCGGACAACTACAGGATACAGCCATCCGCGCCCTGCAAGTGGTGGGCCTTCCCATTGATCGGCGGTTCCGCAACACTGAAGTGTCCCGTTTGCCGATTGCCACGCGCCAGCTCGTTGCCATTGCCCGCGCGGTGGCCAGCAAGGCCGGGCTGGTGATCATGGATGAACCCACAACCGCCCTCACCCATTTCGAAGTGAAGAATCTCATCGCTGTGGTGCGTCGCCTGCAGGAAGACGGTGTTTCCGTCCTGTTCGTGACCCACAAGCTTGATGAATGCAAAGCCATCGGCGGGCATGGTTTGGTCATGCGCGATGGCAAGCTTGTCTGCAATTGCGACATTACCGATATCACGACCGCGCGTCTGGGCTATCTGATGACCGGCCGCGAGCTTAACGAGGGACGCTATCGGGAAGCCCAGAAAGCAGGCGATCCGTTGCTCCGCCTCTCCGGCCTTGGCAAGTCCGGCGCTTTTGTCGATATTGATCTTGCTCTCGCACGCGGGGAAATCCTCGGTGTGACCGGATTGCTGGATTCTGGCCGCAACGAGTTGGCCAAGGCGCTCGCAGGCGTGGAGGTTGCCGATACCGGAGAGGTTTTCCTTGATGGTGCGCTGGTCGATCTGTCCTCGCCGGGCGACGCCAACAAAGCGGGCATCGGATACGTGCCGGAAGATCGCCTGACAGAAGGCCTGTTTCTGGAGAAACCCATTCTCGACAATACGGTGATGGGCATTCTGGCGCGACTGCGCAACAAGATCGGACTGCTGGACAAGAAACGTGCCGTCGCCGAAACGGAAGAAATGATTGACGATCTGCAGATCGTTGCACCGGATGTCTCTGCACCGGTTCAGTCACTGTCCGGTGGCAACCAGCAAAGGGTGTTGATTGGACGTTGGCTGAAAACCACGCCCAAACTCCTCATTCTTCACGGACCAACCGTCGGGGTCGATGTCGGATCGAAAGACACGATCTATCGCATCATCCAACGGCAAGCCGAGGCAGGCATGGGGATCCTGATCATCTCCGATGACCTGCCGGAATTGCTGCAGAATTGTGATCGCGTCGCGGTCATGCGCAAAGGCAAAATTGCCTCGATATTCCCGGTAGAAGGCCTGACACAGGACAAGCTCTATGCCGAAATGGGCGCCGGACTCGATTTGAAAAAAGACATGGCCAGTCAGGGAGCGAGCTGATGACCGACGCAACCTTTGAAATTCAGACAGGAAAGCGGGAAAGCCTGTTTGCCAGAACCACCGACTGGTTCGCTCGCAACCCGATTGCCTTTCCAATCCTGCTGATCGTGATTGTTTGCCTCGTTGTCGGCAGCATCAATCCGGCCTTTTGGCAACTGGCAAATGTCTTCGACATTCTGCGGGCCTCCGTTATTCGCGGATTGTTTGCCCTTGGCGTGCTGGTGGTTCTTGCAGCCGGTGGACTGGAAGTGTCCTTCTGCTCGGTGGCCGCCCTCGTGATGTATTCCGTCACCATGCTGGTGGTCAATTTTGCTCCTGATCTTGGTATGGTGCCGATCCTGCTGATGGGGGCTCTTGGGGGCACCTTTCTGGGATTGATCAACGGTCTTTTGGTCAACAAGCTCAAGGCGCCGTCGCTGATTGTCACGATCGGCACGCAATATGCTTTCCGCGGTTTCCTGCTGACTTTCATCGGCACCTCGCTGTTCATGAACATTCCAGCCTCAATGGACAATTTCGGGCAGTTGACCCTCGTCACCCTGACCAACGAGTCCAATTTCGAAGTGAAACTGCCCGCCTATGTTCTGATCCTCGTGCTGGCGGCCTTGGTGACATGGTACATTCTCAACAAAACCCTGATCGGACGCGCCATCTTCGCGATTGGGGGCAAGTCGGATATTGCTGAACGGCTCGGCTTCAGCGTGTCGCGCGTGCAGCTGTTTGTCTTCTCTTATGCCGGATTGCTGGCAGGCATTGCAGGAATTTTGCATGTCTCGGCAAACCGGCTCGCCAATCCGTTTGATCTCGCCGGAACCGAGATGCCTGTGATTGCTGCGGTGGTTCTGGGTGGTGCCCGGATTACCGGTGGGTCTGGCACCGTCGGGGGCACCATGTTGGGTGTCATTCTGATCACGCTGGTGTCCAATGTGCTCATTCTGGTGGGCATTCCTTCCACCTGGCAAACTTGTATTCTGGGTGGTTTCATCCTTGTCGCCGGGCTGTTCTTTATCTTGGCCGACAAGAAAT
Source organism: Cohaesibacter intestini (assembly GCF_003324485.1). Taxonomy (NCBI): domain Bacteria; kingdom Pseudomonadati; phylum Pseudomonadota; class Alphaproteobacteria; order Hyphomicrobiales; family Cohaesibacteraceae; genus Cohaesibacter; species Cohaesibacter intestini. Next base: position 139,834 of record NZ_QODK01000007.1, read on the forward strand.
AGAGCGGTCTTCCGATGCCCTGCCAATTGCATTCAAGGCCCGTCAAGCGGCCAAATATTGAAATAGGAGCTGCAAATTATGCAAAGGTTCATCAACAATCCCGATGACATCGTGGATGAAACGGTCCGTGGCTTCGTTAAAGCCCATGGCGATCTGGTTAAACTCGATCCGGGCAACGCGCGTGTCGTGGTGTCACAAAGCGCCAAGGCAGAGGGACGGGTCGGCATTGTCACCGGCGGCGGCTCTGGCCATGAACCAGCCTTTGCCGGCTATGTTGGTCGCAACATGGTCGACGCTGTGGCCGTTGGTGAGCTCTTTTCTTCGCCAACCGCCAAGAGTTTCCATGATGCGATCCGGGCAGCCGACAATGGCGCAGGCGTCGCTATTCTGTACGGCAACTATGCCGGGGACAATATGAATGTGAAAATGGCCAGCAAACTGGCCAAGAAAGACGGGATCCCGGTTGCCACCGTGGTTGCTAATGATGATGTCTGCTCTGCGCCGATGGCAGAACGCGAAAAGCGTCGCGGCGTCGCAGGCGAGATCTTTATGTGGAAGATCGGTGGTGCCAAGGCTTCGATCGGAGCCTCCCTCGAAGAGGTTCAGGCATCGGCCCAGAAGGCCATCGATCATTGCCGTTCGGTCGGGCTTGGTCTTGGTCCCTGCACCCTGCCCGCCGTCGGTCATCCCAACTTCAAGATCGAGCCGGGCAAGATGGAAATCGGCATCGGCCACCATGGCGAACCGGGAACCCGCGTCGAGGATCTGGGCACTGCTGACGAGATTGCCGACCAGATGGTTCAGATCGTGCTGGATGATCATGATCTGGCCAAGGGCACTGAGGTCGCTGTTCTGGTTTCGGGATTGGGGGCGACCCCTGTCAACGAGCTGTATGTGCTCTATGATCGCATGGAAAAGCAGATCGCCGAACGCGGCTTGTCGGTTTATCGCGCCTATGTCGGCAACTATTTCACGTCGCTGGAGATGGTCGGGGCCACCCTGACCGTGATGGCACTGGATGATGAGCTCAAGGGGTTGCTCGATATCGAGGCAGAAAGCCCCGGATTCAAATGGAGAGGATGATGGCTGAATTTGCAAATGCAGGGGCTGGCGGGCTGGTTGCCGATCTGGCGAAAGTCATTGTCGACAACAAGGCCTATCTGTCCGAGATCGATGGCAAGATTGGCGATGGAGACCACGGCGTCAACATGGCCAAGGGTTTTGGCAGGTCAGCCGAGCGGCTGACCGGAGAGGAAAGCCTGAGCGACGCGTTTTCCCTGCTGTCCGATGTTTTGATGAGCGAAATCGGCGGCTCGATGGGCCCGCTCTATGGCATGATGTTTTCCGGCATGGCCGAGGCTATCGAGGACGAGGACATGATCGATGCCGATGTGTTCGGCGCGATGCTGCAGAACGGGCTTGATGAGGTGATGGATATCGGTTCGGCCAAGCTCGGCGACAAGACGCTGCTGGATGCCTATATCCCGGCAGTGGCAGCCTACAAGGCGGCCCTTGCGGATGGCGGCACAATGCCCACAGCCCTCGACGCCCTGTGCTCTGCTGCACAGACCGGTCGCGACAGCACCATCGACATGGTTGCCAAGGTTGGCCGCTCGGCCCGTCTGGGGGATCGGTCAAGGGGGGTGCTGGATGCCGGCGCAACCTCGTGCAGCCTCATTCTGTGCAGTCTGGCGGAAGGGGTAAAACAACGCCTTCAGGGGTGAAGATCATCTTGCGGAGGACGGGGCCGCAGGATATATTTCCGCCCATGAAGCAAGTAGGTGTTGACGATATTGTTGCCGTGCTGCGCGAGGCGGCCGTGCGCATTGGCGATTGCGTGGATTATCTGGGTCGGCTCGATGGAGAAATCGGGGATGGCGACCATGGATATACGATGGCGCGTGGCTTCACGGCCATGGTGCGAGCACTGAACGAGATAGAGACGCAAACGACGGATTTGACGTCTCTTTTCTCGCTCTGCGCCAGCAGTTTTCTTGATTCCGTCGGCGCTACGACCGGCCCCCTTTACGCCTCTGGCCTGTTGCGCGCGGGTCGCTATGCGGAAGGCCGTTCATCATTGGATGCCGATGAGGCCCTGATGCTGCTGGTGGCCATTGGGGACGGGATCGGTGATCGCGGAAAAGCGATCGCAGGCGACAAAACCATGATGGATGTCTGGCTGGCCGTGGGCCAAACGATCAAGGCATCCCGGCAGAATAGCCTCCCACTCGAGCAAACACTTACGGACATCAAGTCTGTTGCCAGGCATGCTGTCGAGAGTACCCGTTCGATGATGGCTGTGCGCGGACGCGCCTCGCGGTTGGGCGAGCGTTCTTTGGGTCATATCGATCCCGGTGCCGCCTCAGCTGCGATCATCGTGGAGTGCTTTGCGGATATTCTGTCGCAAAGGATTCTTTGATGGCTCAGAAACCAACTGCGCAATCTGCACGAAGTGAGCGACTAGCAAGCGATGATGACACTGCCATGCCGCTGCGCTTTGGCAGGGATCCACTCCTTTGGGCCTCATGGCTCTATTACGAAGAAGGCATGACCCAGAGTGACATTGCCCGGATCATCGGGGTGTCGCGTGCCACTGTCATCGCCCATCTGGCGGAAGCCCGCACACGCGGTATCGTCAACATTTCGATTGAGACCAACCGGCTGCGATCCTTGTCGGTGTCAAAGGCCTTGAAGGATCATTTCGGCCTTAAGGATTGCCTTGTCATTCCCGGTGAAGGGGGCGAGCGGTCTCTGATTGAGCGACTGGGGGCTGCGGGTGCGCAGGTACTGCAAACGCTGTTGAAATCCGGAGACACAATCGGGGTAGGATGGGGGCGCACCGTTCTGGCGGTCGCCGAAGCTCTAACCACCTCCAGTCTGCAGGATATGCGCGTCGTTCAGATCACCGGGTCCACCTCGGCTCATGTGCCCTATGCCCCGGCGGCTTGTGCATCGAAGATGGCGTCGGCCATCAATGCCGAATGCATCCCCTTGTCCGCACCCGCCATTGTTTCCAACCCGGACCTCAGGTCGATTTTGACCGATGAACCCCTGATCCGTGAACAACTGGCCTGTCTTGATGCGTTGGACCGGATCATTTTCGGCATTGCCTCAATGCGTCCCAATTCGACCTTGCACAATTCGGGCTTCTTTCACAATGACGGTGCCATGAGCAACGCCTATGCGACCGCAGTCGGGGCCATCGCCGGGCGATATATCGATGATCGCGGTCATCCGGTGCATGGGCCCCTAGACCCGCTGACGGTGGGCATCACCCTGTCCAAATTGCACGCGGTCAAACAGCGGATCGCCATTGCGGGGGGAATTGACAAGGTGCCGGCCATTCTGGCGACCTTGCGCGGCGGTTATGCCAATATTCTCATCACCGATGTCACCACCGGGATGGGTATCCTGAATGCCGAAGGCAAGAGCCATCTGGTTCAGCGCATGCCGCATGAACCGGAAGAAACCGAAGTCATTCAGCGCACTCAGGTGAAAAAATTCCTCAATGCTGCCGAGGATATGGTGGATGAAGCATTGGAAGGGGCCGTGATGGAACATGCTGCCTTCCTTGAGCCCGCCAAGCAATCCAATCGGGCACTGGTTGCCAGGAATGGCCCGCGCCCGGGCAAGGTCGGACTGGTGATTGGCGGGGGGGCAGGACATGACCCCGGCTTCCTTGGCTATGTCGGGCCCGGCCTGGCAGATGCCGTCGCCATCGGCAATATTTTCGCTTCGCCTCCCCCTGCCCCGATTCTTGACTGCACCCGTGCGGTGAATCGCGATGCCGGCGTCGTGCATCTGTTTGGCAACTATTCGGGCGACATTCTCAACTTTGAAATGGCCGCAGAAATGGCGCAGGCAGAGGGCATCGAGGTGCGCACGGTGATCACGACAGACGATGTCGCATCTTCTCATCTTGACGACCGCGAAGGGCGTCGCGGGGTGGCGGGCAACGTGTTTGTCTTCAAGGTGGCGGGCGCGGCCTGCGACCAGATGATGAGCCTTGATCGCGTCGAAGAACTTGCCCGCAAGGCCAATGAGCGCACCTGCACATTCGGCGTTGCCCTAGAGCCTTGTTCCATGCCGGAAACGCGCCGACCGACCTTCCTGCTTGGCGAAACCGAAATGGAGGTTGGCGTCGGTGTCCATGGGGAGCCGGGTATCGCACGTCAGGCGGTGATGACGGCAGATGATGCCGCGGACTTGATGGTTGATCGCATCCTCGCGGACATGAGCCTCGAGAAGCAGGATGAAGTGGCTTTATTGATCAATTCGCTTGGGTCAACGCCCTTGATGGAGCTGTATATCATTGGCCGCCGGGTCCGTCAGAGGCTCAATGCCAAGGGTGTGAAGATCATCCGCAGCTGGACCGGCAACTATTTCACCTCACTGGACATGGTGGGTGTGTCCATATCGATGATGCATCTGGATCATGAACTGCTGACCCTGTTGGACCATCCCTGCAATTCCGCCTTTTTCAGGATCGGGGATCACTGAAGCGCACACTGTTCTTGCCAATGCCCGTGGCGCCTTCAACGCTCGTCGCTTCGATGGAAAGACTGAGGTGAAGGCTTCGGTTTCACCCTCAAGCTCATGTTTGAAAGCGCTCCTGCATACCGAGCCACGCGATCAGTCCAATCATAATTCATGCGCGCACCGGCCGAAACAAGACGCCTCATTGTTTCATGGGCTGTGGTTCCGTCTCTTGTTCTGGCTCTGAGGACGAAGCGGCGTCTATCAGCCAGTTTTCGAACAGGTCATATGCGGGACTATGCTCCTTCGTGGTCAATCTGGTTATCCAATACCTGCCCGTTGTGATTTCTTCTTCAAAACACCGCACAAGGCTGCCCGCAGCCAATCGGGATTCAAACATCCTGAAGGGCAGCAAGGCGATGCCATATCCGTCCGTCACCAGATCTGCCATTGCCACTGAGGAGTCAAATATCGGCCCTTCCAGAAGCGGCGCTGCCATCCCCGCCTTGCTGAACCACAAAGGCCACTCATCGGAGCGGTATGATCTGAGAAGCCTCTGCTTGTGCAAGCTGGTCTTGCCCTCCAGCCTTGCTGCAACAAGCGGCGCACAAAGCGGTGTCAAAGGCGCTGTCATCAGAGGTTTCGCCTCCAGCCCGGGCCACCGGCCCTCCCCGAACCGGATCGCGGCATCCAGCCCTTCCTGCGCGATGCTCACCCGGTTGTTGTTTGTGTAAATCCTGATGCGTATTTCGGGATGCAGATGCTCGAACTCTCCCAACCGTCTCAGAAGCCATCCTGTGGCAAAGGTGGTGACGACCCCGAGATTGAGCGTCTCCTCAAAGCGCCTGCCCTGAAATCTGTCGAGAAGTCCCCCGATCCGGTCGAAGCTGGTGGAAAGCACGGGCAGGAGCAATCGCGCTTCTGCCGTGAGCAAAAGTCCTCCGCGGGTTCGGTGAAAAAGCTGAAAGCCCAACAGGTCTTCCAGCCGTGCAATCTGATGACTGACCGCCGCTTGCGTCACACGCAGCTCAACAGCGGCATTTGTGAAACTGCCCTGTCTTGCAGTTGCTTCGAACGTGCGCAGGGCATTCAGAGGGATATCCGGGCGATCCATTTACATGACTCAATCTTATGCTCATCAGGAAAATTAGTCGTTTGATAGCATATTTCGTCGCGTGCATAGTGATGAAAATGACTTTTCTTAATGATCCCGTCATCCTGCTTGCCGGTATTCACCAAAATTTTGGCACCCTCGGCGACATCATCGGCGGCATCTTCACGCGTCAATCAACAGGAGTAAATCCATGACAGAAAATTGCCGCCCTTCGCTGAGGGCCGTCTTTTTGGGCTTTGCGCTGTGTGCAGCCTTTTCCAGTCTCGCTGTGGCACAAGAGCTTGGCGAGACCGTTGCCGCATGGGAGACCAAACTGGATGGCCGCATCGGCGTGATCTTGCGCGATACAGCGTCCGACTGGACCTATAGCCATCGCTCGGATGAACGCTTCCCCATGGCCAGCACTTTTAAATCCTTGCTTTGCGGCGCGGTTCTGGGAGAGGTTGATGCAGGCCGCGAAAGCCTGACCAATCAGGTCACATACAGCAAGAAAGATCTGGTTTACTGGTCTCCCATCACCCAAAAGCATCTTGCTAGTGGCTTGCCAATCTCAGCTCTGTGCGAGGCAGCGGTCACCATGAGTGACAATGCCGCTGCCAACCTGTTGCTCAAACGGGTGAACGGGCCTGCTGGCCTCACTGGCTTTTTGCGAGGGATCGGCGATGCGACAACCCGTCTGGACAGATGGGAACCTGAGATGAGCAAAGGCACGCCGAAAGATCCCAGAGACACAACAAGCCCGCGTGCCATAACGACCTCGTTGCACAATCTTCTGTTTGGCGGTGCCCTTCAGCCTGCGTCTGCTGCTCTGCTCAAGCAATGGATGATTGATGATCAGGTCGCCGACAAACTGATCCGCCCCCATGTTCCAGACGGCTGGATCATCGGCGACAAGACCGGCAGCGGCGGTCACGGCACGCGGGCAATCGTTGCCTTTTTGCAAACGCCGAAGGGTCAGACCTTTATGGCAGCGATTTACATCACGCAAAGCAAGGCAGGAAAGGATGCGCGGAACCAAGCCATCTCGGCAATTGGTCGAGCCATGATTTCCGAGATCAAGAAGCACTTTTGAAATACGAAGCCACGTCTTTCTACTCGTTTTGTGCGCGGTGGATGGCTCGGATGCTCAACTGCGAAGACAAGCGCCACATGATCGATACAAGTGCGATCGACACCACCCCATCCAATAGATAATGCCAGGCGAGAAGGAAGGACCCCAAAAATATCAGGATTGCATAGGAAAAGCCGATGATGAAAGCGGTGTATCCGTATTTCTTGAATGAAATCGCGATCAGAAACGCAAGATAAACATGGATACTCGGCATCGCCGATATGCCGGAAACCGGTATGTCGGCATTGCTGTATGCGTCCAGCAGCAAGCCTTGCAGAACAACTGCCCACACACCGCTTGTTCGCGCGTGGATATCATTCAGTGTCAGGTTCAAAGCGTCATATGCATCGATTCCGGCAAAAAAACTCCCATGGAAGACAGGGCCGACTGAAGAGAAAAGCAACGCAATAATATTTCCGGCCACAAGCAACCCGAAAACATAGCAATAGAGAATGCGGATCTGCTCTTTTGCGTCCTTTTTGAGGGACAAATAAAAAGCAAAAATCACGATGATGGCCGTCCAGCCAAGATAAAGGGCGTCCAGAAACACAATCAGATACTCATATTGATAGACCCAGCCGAACAGTTCATGCGGAAACTGACCAAAGAACAATCGGTGTTCCAGATCTGCTATGGCCGGATCGGCATAGAAGGGAACCAGTTTCGGGATCGTGGATTTGAATATGGAGAATGAGGTGTAGGCAATTATGAAAATGCAATAGGCATTCAAGAATTGCCCCGCCCGATGCCCATTCCGCAAAGCGGAATAATAGCTTTGCATCAAGGACAGGAACGGTCTTTCAGTGCCCTTGAGGCGTATTTTTGTATATCTGAGTAAAGTGAGAACAAGAAAATACGAAAAGAACAAAATGAATGACGTGTAGAAATAGGCAATCCCAACGCGAAAGACCGGAGTGATGCCTTTCAAGTATGAGACCGTCAAAAAACCAGACATATGCAGGATGACGATGATGTAGAAATCCCGGTAGAGTTTGCTGGCTTGAAGAAAGCCGTGAAGGAAAATGGAAATGGCTTCCTTCGGATAGGGAACATTCTCCAATTTCGTTGGAAAACTGGCACTTCTCATTATCCTGATCCCAACAGATTTGGTCTCGTCAAGAGAAGTGTGAAGAAGAAAAGAATTGGTTTCAAGTGAACTAGTACACAATAACAGGGCAGTACTGGACCAAAGAATATATCGATGGGTCGTCGGATCTTGTAAGCTTTATCTAACTCAGCATCGGGGTAAGGCGCCCGCAACGCAACCATTTGGCGTTTGAGTGCTGTTGGGAGACAAACAGCAATCTGGTTTCCCCGCTGCACGACTAACACACGAAGATCTGGTGGTAGAAGATGGTTGTCAGTTTTGGTCTCGAACGCCTTGGGTTGCTTTCCCAGAAATATCCAAGATCGATGCTCGGTGCCGTTCTCCTTGCCTGCATCTTCTTTTTATATGGGGCGGCTCATCTTGGCATTGATAGCAATATCCGTGACTTGTTCAAGTCCGACAACGCTGCCTATGGCAAATTCGAAGAAGCCACAAAACAGTATCCCAGCCGGGAAAATGACATCCTGCTGCTTGTCGAAGGCGACAATCTGCTCGACCCGGACATACTGCATCGCTTGGGCGAGCTATCGCTCGACGTGATGCTGCTGGATGGTGTGCAAAAGGTCATCTCGATTTTCGATGCCCAACATGTTCCCTCCCAAAGCAATCCTTCGTCCGGCTTCATCATACCCGACGCGTTTGACCCAACCTATGACAGGAATGAAGTGGCAGCGGCCCTCAAGAAGCACCCCTTTGTCGCCAAGACTCTCCTGTCAGATGACGACAAGGCGACGCTATTCATCATCAATCTCGATGAGGGGCTGACGGATCTTGCGCAAGTGCGTTTGCTCTGTGATGAAATCAAGCAACTGGCGAAAACAGGCACCGCTGGACAATCGGTTCGGGTCAGCCTGACCGGTATTCCCGTTGTGCGTACATTGTTGCTGGATGTCCTGAACTCGGACAAGTTGACGTTCCGACTGGCATCCTACTTGCTCAGCATATTGCTCGCATGGCTCTTTTTCGGACAGTTCCGGTATATGATCCTGGCCATTGCGCCGCCTCTGGTTGTCACCATTTGGCTGCTTGGAGGCATGGGATGGACCGGACGCAATATCAACGCCATCACCAATGTGGTGCCGACCTTGGTGATGATCATTACCTTTTCCAATGCCATCCATTTCCTGATTGCTCTTCGGCGACACCAATTGGCGGGGCTGTCGCGCGATGATGCGATCGCAACAACCATCCGGACAGTCGGACCGGCCAGCGTCCTGACATCCATCACCACGGCGATTGCCCTGATATCCCTCACCCTTGCCGGTCAGCCCACAATCACAACCTTTGCCCTCACCGCTGCCTATGGAACAGCTCTGGCCTTCATTGCCGTTCTGGCCATCATTCCCGCGCTGGCAACCCTTTTGCTCAAAGAAGGGCATGTCCCGTCGGGTGGCCACCTTTTTGCAAAACTGGTTGCGTATCTGAGCGAAGCTGCCAGCAGTCTGGTCATGAAATGGGGCAGAGGGATTGCCCTGAGCGGGGCGCTGATGGTCGCCGCCGGCGGGTACCTCTATTCACTCAACGAGCCCCATTTCTTCTATACCGATCATCTGCCACGGGACAGCGACGCCTATCATGCGATCAAGACGATCGACCAGAAGCTGAGTGGCACGAGCAACATTCAGGTTTTCTTGCAGTGGCAATCGGCACGCAGCGAGGTGAGCGCGGACATGATCGACCTGATTGGAGAGGTGCATCGGATCCTGAAGGCTGAGCAGGACATCAGGCAGGTCTGGTCCCTTTACAGCCTCTATGATTGGCGGCGCAAGGCAGGCAAGACCGATGCAGAGATACGGGCCTTTTTCCATGAGAATGTGGATTCCCTCGGGACATTCATATTGCTTCCCCAACGCTCGGCCCTTGTGAGTGGCCAATTGCCCGAGATGGATGCGCAGCAACTCAACCCCTTGCTCGAGAGCCTTGAAACGAAGCTGTCACAGCTGGCAATGCAGTATCCTGACGCCGATATCACGGTCACGGGCATCGCTGCACAAACGGCGCGGTCCACCAGAGATATCATCGGCAATCTCAGCGCCAGTCTTGCGGTCGCGATTGTCCTGATCATTGTTTTGATCGGTTGCCTTCTCCGCTCTCCCATCACGGCTCTTTATGCAATCTTGCCGAACCTGCTGCCGCTGACCAGTGTGGGCGCTTTTCTTTATCTCTCCGGGCATGGTTTGCAGTTCAACAGCATCATCGCCTTGACGGTTGGATTTGGCATTGCGGTGGATAGCACCATTCACATGCTGAATTACTATCATGGCACCAGGGCCGCCTTGCCGATCTGGCAGGAAAGGCTCAATGAGACCATCAGACATATCGGGCCGGCTCTAATCGTTTCGACATTGGCCTTGCTGACAGGGGGCGTGACGATCCTGAGCCCGATGCCAACAACCCAGCTTTACGGCATTCTGTCTGTGATGGTGCTGGTGATGGCGCTGATCGGCGATCTTCTGGTCCTGCCCGCCATCATCAGGACGTGGGAAAGCACCCGCCCCAAAGCTTCGTGATGCAATCCGGATCCCGGTTTGACTCCATGTTCGCCCCCCTTTGGCGACGAACTCCCTGCGACAATGCCGGATGAATGCGGTGGCATCATCGGCAGATTCGATGCAGGGCCGAAATATCAGCGCACCGGGCTGCCATTTGCATCGAAGCGGTAGGCTCGGCTCATATCCGGTGTCAGATAGACCGGACCGTGGGTCGTGAATGGTGCTCGCCCTGCCGCACGCACCACCAGTGGCTTGTCGCAAAAATCGGTTTCGACATGCAGATAGGTGTCCGAGCCCAAAGCCTCGGCAAGGATCACCTTGCCCTGCCATTCTCCACTCTCGCAGGAGGCGTTGATATCTTCAGGCCGCAGGCCAAGCACATGAGCCTTTTGTTTTTCCGCAAGGGCACCGGTGATGAAGTTCATTTTCGGGGACCCGATGAAACTGGCAACAAACTGGCTCGCGGGCTTGTCAAAAAGCTCCATCGGCGTGCCGACCTGTTCGATCTTGCCACCATTCAGCACGACAATCCGGTCTGCGAGCGTCATGGCCTCATACTGATCATGGGTCACATAGATCATGGTGGTATCACTCAGTTTCCCGTGAAGGCGAGCGATCTCGACACGTGTGTCCGAGCGTAAAGCGGCATCCAGATTAGACAGAGGTTCGTCGAACAGGAAGACCCGCGGCTTTCTGGTTATGGCCCGGCCAATGGCCACCCGCTGGCGCTGTCCGCCTGAAAGCTGCTTGGGCTTTCGATCCATCAGTTCGGTGATCTGAAGCATTTTCGCTGCTTCTTCGACCCGAGAGCGGATTTCCTCTTTGGTCAGTTTCGCCTGCTCCAGCCCGAACGCCATATTCTCGAATACATTCATGTGCGGATAAAGGGCATAAGACTGGAAGACCATCGACACCCCCCGATCAGCGGGCAGAACGTCATTCATATTCTCGCCATCGATAAGCAGGTCCCCTTGCGTGATATCCTCAAGGCCGGCAATCATCCGCAGAAGGGTCGATTTTCCGCAGCCCGAAGGCCCGACGAAAACCACAAACTCTCCCTTTTGAAGCGAAAGATTGATATCGCGCAGCACCTCGACCCGGTCGTAGCATTTACGAACATTGATCAGCTCAACAGTGGCCATGGTTACCCCTTTACCGCGCCTGCAGTCAGGCCGGATATGATTTTTCGTTGAAAGGCTAGAACGAGCAGAATAAGTGGCACGGTGACAATCACCGAAGCCGCCATGATGTTGCCCCAGGGCACCTCGAACTCGGATTGCCCCGAAATCATGGCAATGGCAACAGGGACCGTGCGTTGCGCGTCTGTCGACAGGAACGTGAGGGCGAACAGGAACTCGTTCCATGCATGAATGAAGGCCAACAATCCGGTTGTCACCATAGCGGGCCACAGAAGCGGCAGGAAAATCCGGCGAATGATGGTCAAGGGTTTGGCGCCGTCCATGATCGCGGCCTCTTCCAGCTCAATCGGCAGTTCACGCATGAATGTCGTGAGGACCCAGACCGTGAATGGCAGGGTGAAGATCATGTAGGAGAAGACCAGAGACCAAAGCGAATTGAACAGGCCGAACGCCCGGATCATTGCAAAGAGCCCCGAAAGCACAGCGATTTGCGGGAACATCGATACCGACAGGATCGTGAAAAGCAATGCCCCCCGACCACGGAAGCGGATGCGCGCCAAACCATAAGAGGCCGTAACCGCCAGCACGAGGGAGGCAATCACCACGACAGTTGCCACGAAGACCGAATTGAGGATCTGGGAGAAGAAATAGCCGTCTTCGAATGCGGAAATATAGTTCTTTATATCAAAATCGCGCGGGAAATAGTCCACTTCAAACAGGGACTGTCCGGATTTGAAGCTGGTCAGGATGGCATAGTAAAAGGGAAACAGGGCCTGCAGTACAATCACCGCCAGAAGGATGTAGAAGCCGAAACTCTTGAGCAGGTTGACTTGTTTACGCGTCATGACTTGTCCCCTGAAAGATCCATTTTGGTGCCATAGATGAAGCTGATTGTGATGAGGGCAATGATCAGGAACAGAAGCGTCGACGCCGCCGACCCATAGGCGAAATTGTCATAATCAAAGAGATTTTCCCGCGCAAAGACCGACATGGAGCGCGTCTCGTCGGAATTGGGCGTCATGATATAGACGACATCGAACACGCGTAGGGCATCAAGAGCACGAAAGACGATGGCGACCAGCACGGCTGGCATGACCAGAGGCAGGGTCACCTTGCGAAACAGCTTGATTGGTCCGATCTGGTCGAGACGCGCCGCCTCATAGATGTCACGCGGGATCATCTGCAGTCCAGCCAAAATGAGCAGGGCCATGAAGGGGGTCGTCTTCCAGATGTCGACGATCAGGATTGCGGTCATGGCTGTATCAGGCGACGCTGTCCATGCGATCGGTTTGGAAATCAGACCGAGAGTCAACATCAGGTCATTGATGATGCCGAACTGGTCATGGAGCATCCAGACCCACAATTTGGCGGACACAACAGTCGGAATGGCCCACGGCACCAGAACAGCGGCGCGCACAAAACTGCGGCCAGCAAACTGCTTGTTTAACACCAGAGCGATAATCATGCCGAATAGTGTTTCCAGCGAAACCGAGATAAAAGCAAATCGCAATGTGTTCCAAACGGCTTGCCACCAGCGTTCATCCGCCAGAAGGCCGAGCCATTCCCCGTCGCCATCGCCATAGTCAAGCCATTCGAGGTAATTCTGAAGCCCGACGAACCGGGCGCTATCGATGGAATTCAGCGAGGCATCCGTGAAGCCGTACCAGATGGTTTCGGCCAGCGGGTAAAGGGCAACGATGGCCAACACGACCAGCATGGGAGCGACAAACATCCAGGCAGAACGGGTGCGCTGCCTTATCAGTCCCGTCTGCCGGGCTCCCGATCCAGAAGTCATTGGTCCACTCCTCATGGCGCACTTGGATATGCTCTTGTGGGTGGGTCCGGCACCGAGCGCCGGACCTTTGTGATTGCTTTGTCAGAAGGGTTTGAGCCCTATTTCCAACCCGACCCTTTCAAGCGTTTCAGGCGTGCGGCGAGCTTGGCCACCGCTTTGGTGCCTGTGGTCTTTCCTTCCAGAACATCGTGGGCTGCGGTCCAGATTTCCGACGATGCCTCATTATAGGAGGTTTTGGTCGGAGCGGATGGGCGGATGATGGCATTCTCGATCACCGGTTTCCAAAGCGGAATGAACTCGACTTTCTCTGCCACTTCCTTGTCATCATAAACAGGCATCAAGGTTGGTGGACGCGAGCTGTCGATTGCCCGGGCCTTCTGGCTCTCATAATTGTTGAGGAAACGCACCAGATCAATCGCCTCTTCGGGATGCTTGGAATATTTGGAAACACCCAAATGCGAACCGCCCAGAATGGAGGCAGGAGAATGGGTGCCATCGGATGGCAGAACGGTCACGGCGACGCCATCCTTGATCGGGCTGTCATCTCCCTTCACCAGCGCATAGGCATAGTTCCAGTTGCGCATGAAGACCGCGTTGCCAGACTGGAAGATGCCGCGCGCGTCTTCCTCGGCATAATTGAGGACACCTTCAGGCGAGATGCCTCCGATCCAGGTGGCCGCCAGATCAAGAGCCTTGGCCGCCGCCTCGTTATTGACCGAAATCGTGCCATCGGGTTCCACCACCTGACCACCGCCGCTCGACGCAATCCATTCCATCGCGTTGCAGGTCAGGCCTTCATAGGCGGCCCCCTGAAAGACATAGCCCCACATGTCGGTGTGACCGGCGGCGCGCTCCTCATCCATCACGTCCTTTGCGGTTGCCGTCAACTCTTCCCAGGTTTTCGGGACGGGCTTGCCATATTTTTCCAGAAGGTCAGCCCGATAATAGAGAGCAGGACCGCCAAGGAACATCGGCAGAGCGACCAGCTTGCCATCCACCTTCTGGGACTGCAGCGCCATTGGCGAAAAGTCATCAATGATGTCCTTGGTGGCGTCGGTGAGGTCAACAAAATGATCGGCGATTTGTGGTGCCCAGATGACATCAAGACGGTAGACATCAATGTCGGCATTCCTTGCGGACAGCCAGAGCTTGAACTGGGCAAACTGGTCAGTGGTCCGCTCGGGCATGGAAACGATTGTCACCTTGTTGCCGCTCTCGGCCTCGTAGCGATCGAGTGCTGCGCGCAGAACATCATGATCCCGCCCGACGGCACCATGAACAATAGAAAGATCAGTTGCCAGAGCGCCTTGCGCCATCAGCATGGTCGATAACAGGCCCAAAGCCAATATTGTCTTGTTTCTCATCATCGTCATTCCCCTGTTTGGTGATTTTATCTCATGCGCCGCTTCGGCAGTAGATGGGGCTTGCCCAAGCCATCTGACCACCCGCCTGGCGTAGGCGTAGATAGACATTTTCGCCATCCTTAAAAGCTCCGAGCGGCACCGTACCCTGCCACTGCCATTGCCGCGGCAAAGGCAGCGGATGGAAGCGGTAAGCTGGCGTGTCGATGACGCCCAGATTGCCCGAAAGAGCGCCTTCAAGCAGCCGGGATGCAGGGATATCGAGATGCACGCCGCAAAGATCTGCATGGACCACGCTGTTGGCCGACAGGCGGCAGTGCAGCGCGATGCCCTGCGTCGCTGATGTGGCATTGTTCGGATTGGCTTCGGCAGTCACGCAGAAGGCTGCCCGATTGTCCGTTAGCAGCGCCGTGGGCAGGGCATAGCCTGCATCATCGCCTTCAAGAGGCGAGACAACTTCGGCGCCCCTGAAGCGCGGTTCCAGACCGATGATTTCGCCATCAGAGAGCGCGATGCTCCCCTCCCAGAGATGCGACCGGCCACGCGCCCCCCACCCCATTTCCAGATAGAGGATGGTCTCGAAGGTTTCATCCGACGAACAAACTGCGGAAACCGGGTTCGGGTCGAGTGTTGGAGACACACGGGCAAACAGCTCACCATTGCGGATCACGTCGATCATGTCGATAAATCCGCCACCAATGGCTTCGATTTCCAGCATCGCATCCTGCTGAGGTGCAACGACACTGCCCTGGATCGCGTCGCCGATGGCACTGAGCAGATGAATGCGGTCGCCGGTCAACGCGTTGGTGTGGCGATCGGTCATTGCCTGCCAGATATCACCGCGTTCCCGCGACGGCCCATAAGCAGCCATGCGACCATGGCCATAGGAGCCGGGAAATGCACTGTGATGGTCCGTGTTGCCGACAATGCCGAAAATGTGGCCCTGTTTGAGCCCCCAATCCATGGTCGAATGGCCATCAACCGGCCCCATGGAATGCAAATAGCCGCGCTCGGTTTCTGACGTTTCGGCACAACCATGCATGGAGATCATTTCAACAAAGGGCGAGAGGTCTGCATCAAAGCTGTTCCAATTGATGCCGCGCGCCCCTTGCCGATAGCCGATATGATGGGGAAAGGCGAACGCCTTGCCCGGCAGGTCGCTTTGCAACACATCCTTGAGCTCGCCGGGACTGTTTGCCAGATGGAGCGGCTGAATGGTGAGATCCCGATAGACGATGGTGTAGTCGCCATGCGCGTTGGAATGGATTTCGTAGCCGGGATAGACCACGAAGCCGTCCTTGCTGGCATCGGCAAGGGCGCTGAAATGTCCGCTCCAACCTGCAATGAGCTTGGCAAATCCCTTGACGTGAAAATCGACGATATGTGCCACACTCGGCTCGTCCACCGGCATGTCGGGCCAGTGAGCGTGGCCGGTGATCGAGAGGAAGTCCAGTTGCAGGGCGGCACGTGCCAAGGCATCGGCAAAGCGCCCGTGCCCATAGGAAATGTCACAGTGATTATGGATATCACCATAGGCTGGCACAACACCAAGTCGCTTGGCCAGTGGCATCAGATCGGGATTTGGCAGGACGATTGGATCGACGGGCATCAGATGAACTCCAGAGTCTCAAGATTGACGGTGCGACCGCCCGAAGAGAGGGACTTGTGCGCAGCCGTTACAAGGCGCAAAGACGCAACGCCTTGCGCAACACCGACCGGAGGGACATCGCCATCGACCAGACGTCGCAAGCTGCGCACCAATTCCTTGTCAGCCCCGAAATGCGAGCTGTCCCGATCCGGGCTTGCCATGGGGATCACCTCTCGTTTGCGGCCATAGTCACTCACAAGATCGATCGCGCCTGAGGCTCGCTCCATCCGCAGCCGCCCGGCGCTGCCAATGATTTCAAGGGTTTCCTGATCCTCCGAATAGGGACCGAAGATCGCAAAGAAGAGTGTGGCCACCATGCCATTGTCATATTGCACCGTTGCAACCATGTGATCGTCGATGTCGGAACCGGGTAAATAGACGCAATTGTCATTGCGGTCTTCTGGCGCGGTCGCCGTCAGCCACGATTTGTTGGGCACCCGTGCAACACCTTCAGCGATGTCAATGAGGGTTTCATGACGGCGATAGGGACAATCCCGGCTGCATTCGGAACAACGCTCGGGCGCGTCCGGGTCAGCTTTGAATATTTCGGATCGGCCACCAAAGGCCGAGAGGGACACCGGGCGGGCACCGGTCACCCAGTTGAGGACATCGAAATGATGCGAGCCCTTGTCGTTGATCGCACCACCAGATGCGGCATTGGTCCGGTGCCAAAGCTGAAGATAGCGTGTATAGGGGATGACAGAGCGCAGCAGCACCATTTGCGGGTCACCGATGCGCCCATTTCGCGCGAGATTGAACGCTTCTATCCATGGGCGCTCATAGCGGCGGGTGAATCCCATCATGATCGGCTTGCCCGATGCTTTTTCGACATCTGCAATGGCTTCCGCATCCTTAAGCGTGACCGAGATCGGCTTATCGAGGTAAATCCGCTTGCCCGCCTTTGCCGCGATCTCGACCGGCTCCAAATGGGCGTTGGTATGGGTTGTCACGAGGACCAGATCGACATCCTCGCGCTCTATCGCCGCTTTCATGCTGTCGGATGCTTCGACCTGATGATCGAGACCGGCCTGAATATAGAGATTGGTGAGATGCTCTGCGGCAAGCGCTGTCCGGTCTGGCAAACGATCATGAACCACTATGATCCGCAGACCGGTTTCACCTGCCAGCTCTGCCATGCGACTGCCGACATAATAGATCCCGCGTTCCCCGGCACCAATGATGGCGACGCCGATGGTTTGATCTGGTACGGGAAGAGAGGAGGAAACAGCGGACATAAATGATCCTTTTCGAGGTCTTATGCCGCCAACGCTAGTTGAGTACAACTATTCTGAGAATGGGATTTGTACCCACTTTCAAAGAAACTACCTATCCTTCCTCTATTCGGTCAGGTCATCCACGCTGCCAAAGCGCTGCAATCGGATTGGCAGATAATGTGTTTGGGGTTCCACATCCTCTCCTGCGACCCTTAACAACATGATCTTCTCAAACCAGTCGAGTTTTTCAGCGTTGCTACAGCCGACAACGTCAAACAGGTTCATATGCTCTGAAGCAAAATCGACGCTTCCGAGCATCACGACGGACAGATCCCGCCCTATTTCAACACCGAGCTCGCGCAAGACCATCTCGAGCCCGTAGCCTTCCACGATGCCCCACACGATCAACGCGGTGAAGGGAAAGGCACCCGACGCGTCTCTTGCCCCGGCAAGGCAGGTCCGGATCTGGTCACTCTTGTAGGACCCGGGCAGGGCATCGATTTCGTAAAGCCAGCTTTGCCCGCCATGATCAGCCCGCGAGAGCAGCTGATACTCACGGCGCGCCATGGCAATCTGGCGCGCTGCATGAGCGGATGTGAGATAGGCGATCTTCTGATGCCCCAGATCCTGAAGATAGAACCATGCGGACGACAATGCCTCGCGCCAGTTGGTGCCAATGCCATCAAGCCCTACTCCGGTCGCGGAAATGCCGTCGACAATAACGCTGTTGGCGTGTTGATGAAGTTTTGCCAACAAAGGCAACGGGATCAGGGCAAAATGCACTTGCACCAAACAGGTGCGAAAGCGCCCCAACCTTTGCAAAACGGATTCTGCATGGCTGTTGTCGGCAAAACCCAAAACCAAAATGCTGACACCGTGCCCTCTCATGCGTTTTTCGATTTCGAGCAGCAGATTGTTTGCCAGTCGGCTATCGGAGAGCCGGTAAAGCACGAGCACGTCGGCTTCATATTCATCCTGTTCGGGATCCGGCTCGCTTGCGATGGTGATGCCCGCCCCGCTCCGCGCGGTGAGCCGCCCCTCGGCAATGAAGGGGGCGAGAGCAGACTGGATGACACGCTGGGCCGTCGAAAATTGCTTCATCATCGTGCGCACGGGTGGAAGCTTTCCCCCCGGCCCACGGCGCTCGATTTCGTCGGCTATCCATTGAGAGACTTCGTCGCGGCGATTGCCCTGTCGATCGGCCTTGGTCATGAAACTTCACTAGAATATTGGTGATGAATGCGCCGACATGCTACCCGGAGCACCGCGGTCTCACAAGATGACATCAGCTACACAAGGTGACATCTGGTTTGAACGATAGCAACTTCCCCGTCAATTTGTTCCCAGTCCGGATCCTCCACCAAATGGCTTGGAACCGAACTCGATGACCCCGATGTAGAATCCACACCACTCTCAGTCATTGCAATGGCAAGCCTCCAGATGTCAGGAAGGGCCTTCGCGATTGGCACGCAACGATTGCAGCAGATGAAGCTTTGATCCGGAAATAAAAAATTTTGAGTTCAGCATTCATATTTGACAATTGTCAAGCAAGCGACATATCACCTGCTATACCCTCCCGCCCATGGATCTGCTTCGTCAACATCTCGCACCCAAAGGCGTGCCATCGAACATGTGGTTCGATGCGGTACGGCGACAAGCAACACTGCTCATGGGGCTGTGTGTTGTTTTATCGCTGACGCTGATGCAATGGCAGGTCTGCACTTCGGCTCTGGCCAATGAGTCCAGCTTGATGGTGATCTGCACAAATGGTGGCATTTCAGTCGTGGAAGTGGCCGGAGAACAGAGCAACAAGCAAAAATCCTGTAACCGTTGCCCCGATTGCCAAACATGCTCAAGCGGCGCTTTTGGCATGCCCGATTCCGTTTCGGAATTCGTAACCTTCTTCTCTTCTGGCCACTATTCCAAGTCGCTTTATGAAACGCTTCATATCGGCACGCCTGACCATTTATTGCCCTTCTCGGGTGCCCCCCCTCCTAACGAGCTAGACCAGACCATGTTGACCTCTCTTTCAGAGTCGGTGCGTTTTGCATCGTCCAAAGTAAGCATAATGCCGGAGTCGATCTCATGGCATTAGGCAATCAAAACCAACCAGATCCCCATTGTCGCCATAGAACCATTTCCAAGGCACACGTCCTGAGTCTGATCGTGTTTGTCTTGACGATTTTGTGCCTTCCCTTTGCGTCCCAAGCACAGAATGGCACCCCGGTTCTGACAAAATTCCTCAAAGAGGTTCCAGCCCAGGAGCTTGTTGCAGAAGCGACCGCATATGGTCCGATCAGCAGCGATGTTCCCATAGCGCCGCTTATGCGCGGCAATGATCTGTTGGGCTACGCTTTCATAACGTCTGATTTCGTGAGCACGACCGGTTACTCTGGCAAGCCCATCCATGTGATGGTGGCTATTTCGCCGGAAGGCAAGTTGCTGCGGACCAAACTCGTCAAGCATTCAGAACCCATCGTCCTGATTGGCATTCCCAATCACAAGATCGAGGCCCTGACCGACACCTATTCGGGGTTGAATATCGTTCACGAAGCGGAGACCGGTGGGGCTGGACACGATCTGGATATCATTTCGGGTGCGACAGTCACCATCATGATCATCGATGATTCAATCGTGCGGTCGGCCATCAAGCTTTCCAGAGAGCTGGGGCTGGGAGGATTGCAAGCCGAGATCGGCAGTGACTTGCCTCCCCGCAAACTCAAGTCCGACTATCTGGAAGACACCGACTGGCACACATTGGCGGGAGACGGATCCATCCGTCGATTGACGCTCGATATCGGTCAGGTCAATTCGGCCTTTGAGAAGACCGGAGACGAACGATCCATCAAGCGCCCGGAACCAGGCGAGCCGTCAAACACCTATATCGATATGCATGCCGCTCTGGTATCTGTCCCGGCCATTGGGCGAAACCTGCTTGGCGAGGCGGAGTATAAGAATCTCACAGACTGGCTGGAAGAAGGCGAGCATGCAATTCTGCTGCTAGGACGCGGCGTCTATTCCTTCAAGGGGTCGGGCTATGTCCGTGGTGGTATTTTCGACCGGATCCAACTGATTCAAGGCGACAATTCGCTGCGTTTCCGTGACCGTATGCACCGCCGTCTGGGGGCCTTGGCTGAAGAGGATGCTCCGAAATTTACTGAGCTGGACATCTTCAAGATTCCTGCCGATGCGGAGTTCGACCCGGCAAAAGCCTGGCATATCCAGCTGCTCTTGAACCGGGCCGTCGGGCCGATTGAAAAGACGTTCATCACCTTCGATCTGGGCTACAAATTACCCGAACACTATTTTGAGCCACGGCCAATGGCACCGCCCGCAACCAGCGTGGTGGATAAGGATGAAGATGCCGCTGCCCGCTCATTCCTATGGAAACGGGTATGGACTGAAAAGCGGGTGGAAATTGCCATCCTTGTGGCAATGCTCACTGTTCTGACCGGAACCTTCTTTTTCCAGATGCAAGTCACCCGAAACGCACGCGCCTTCTATTGGTTCCGCATGAGTTTTCTGGTGGTGACGCTGGTCTTCGTTGGCTGGCATCAAAACGCCCAATTGTCTGTGGTCAACCTGATGGCACTGGGTTCCTCTTTCGTGGAAGGCTTCAGTTGGGACGCCTTTTTGCTCGATCCACTGGTCTTTATCCTGTGGTGCTCGGTTGCCGCCGCCCTTCTGTTCTGGGGACGGGGTGCTTTTTGTGGCTGGCTTTGCCCGTTTGGCGCCTTGCAGGAATTGACCAACCAGATTGCACGCTTCTTCAAGGTGCCGCAAATCGTCGTTCCCTGGGGGCTCCATGAACGCCTTTGGCCGGTCAAGTATATCATCTTCATGGTCCTTGTCGGTCTCGCAGTCGTCTCCGTTCCGATGGCTGAGGGATATGCCGAAGTTGAGCCTTTCAAGACCGCGATCATTTTGAAATTTGTCCGTGCATGGCCCTTTGTGGCTTTTGCGATCGTGTTGCTGATCGCCGGCCTCTTCATTGAGCGTTTCTATTGTCGCTACCTGTGTCCTTTGGGGGCTGCTTTGGCGATCCCGGGGCGTATTCGCATGTTCGACTGGCTCAAGCGGTACAAAGAGTGCGGCAGCCCATGCCAGCTTTGCGCCAAAGACTGCTTCGTTCAAGCCATCCATCCAACGGGAGAAATCAACCCGAACGAATGCCTGTCCTGTCTGAACTGTCAGGTTCTGTATCAGGATGATCAACGATGCCCGGTCCGGATCAAGCTTCGCAGGAGTCGGGAAAAAATCCAGAGAAGCAACGCTCAATCGGCGGAGGCTTTCGAAAAAGTTCTTGCTTCACCAATCAACAAAACTCAGTAGGAGAGAAACATGACAACAGAAAAGAAACCGAAAGAAGGCATCTCACGCCGCGGACTTCTTGGCGGTACAGGGGCAGGTGCGGCTCTGGCGACGTCCATGGCGGTTGCTGGTGGCTCAATGCTGTCTTCCACCGCGCCCGCGGCTGCAAAGAACAGCTCGCACCTGGAACCGGGTGAGCTGGATGAATATTACGGCTTCTGGTCATCCGGGCAATGCGGTGAGATGCGCATTCTTGGATTGCCATCGATGCGCGAATTGATGCGCGTGCCTGTGTTCAACCGCTGCTCGGCCACCGGCTGGGGCTGCACCAACGAATCCAAGAAGATCCTGACGGAAGGTCTGCTGCCCGAAACCAAGGAATTCCTGGCCAAGCGCGGCATGGAAACCTATGACAATGGTGATCTCCACCACCCTCATATGTCTTTCACCGATGGCACCTATGATGGTCGCTATCTCTTCATGAACGACAAGGCAAACACCCGCGTGGCCCGTGTGCGCTGTGATGTGATGAAGTGCGACAAGATCATCGAGATCCCGAATGCCTCTGACATCCACGGCCTGCGCCCGCAAAAATATCCGCGCACCGGTTACGTCTTTGCCAATGGCGAGCATCGCGTCCCGTTGGTCAATGATGGATCCACCCTTGATAGCCCGGAAGACTATGTTGCGATTTTCACGGCCATTGATGGCGACACCATGGAAGTTGCATGGCAGGTTATCGTTGACGGCAATCTCGACAATGTCGATGCAGACTATCAGGGCCGTTATGCCGTATCGTCCTGCTATAACTCTGAAAATGGCGTGAACCTGGCAGACATGACCGAGTCCGAAATGGACCATGTGGTCATTTTCAACATTGCGCGCATCGAAGCTGCCGTTGAGGCAGGCGAGTATGAAGTCCATAACGGGGTCAAGGTTCTGGACGGCCGCAAGGGTTCCAAGCTGACTGCTTACATCCCGATTCCAAACAGCCCACACGGTGTAAACTCCTCACCGGACGGCAAATATGTCATGGTCAATGGCAAGCTGTCCCCAACGGTGTCCATTATTGAATATGACAAAGTGGAAGCTGTCTTCAATGGTGCAGAGCCTCGCTCCTGTGTCGTCGGTGAACCTGAACTGGGCCTTGGCCCGCTTCATACCGCTTTTGATGGCAAGGGCAATGCTTACACCACGCTGTTCCTCGACAGCCAGTCGGTCAAGTGGAACATCGACAAGGCAATCCGCAAATATGCTGGTGAGGATGTTGATCCGATCCTCTCGAAAGTTGATGTCCAATATCAGCCGGGCCACAACCATACCTCTATGGGTGAAACCAACGAAGCTGATGGCAAATGGCTGATTTCACTCAACAAATTCTCCAAAGACCGTTTCTTGAATGTCGGACCCCTGAAGCCAGAGAATGAGCAGTTGATCGACATTTCCGGTGACGAAATGAAAGTGGTGCATGACGGCCCGACCTTTGCCGAGCCCCATGACTGCATCATCGTACACCGCTCCAAGGTCAACCCTGTCAGCGCCTGGAAGCGAGATGACCCGACCTGGGCCGATGCGCAAAAACAAGCGGAAGCAGACGGCGTGGATCTGGAATCCGGTCACGATGAAGTCATTCGCGATGGCAACAAGGTTCGGGTCTACATGTATTCCGTAGCACCGACTTTCTCCATGGAGAAATTCACCGTCAAGCAGGGTGACGAGGTCACGATCTATATCACCAACCTCGACGACGTTGATGATCTGACCCACGGCTTCACACTTGGCAACCATGGCATTGCCTTTGAAATTGCGCCACAGGCAACCGCCTCGGTGACCTTCACCGCAGACCGCCCTGGTGTTCACTGGTTCTACTGCCAGTGGTTCTGTCATGCACTCCATATGGAAATGCGTGGCCGGATGCTGGTTGAACCTGCTTAAGAGAGTGGAGAATCGATGCTTCGCACATTGTTCATAGCCGTATTGTTTCTTCAATCATCTTTCGTGATGGCAAGGGAAATACGCGTTCCTGCACATAGCGGAGCGTTGGTTGATGCTCTCAAAAATGCGAAGGCGGGTGACATCATCCGCCTTCAATCCGGCACCTATGAAGGCTCGTTCACCATTGACACTCCAATCACGCTCGATGGTGCGGGCAAAGCCGCAATCGTCGGCAATGAGATCGGCTCTGTGATTTCAGTCCTGTCACCTGATGTAACAATCAAAGGGCTGACGGTTACCGGATCTGGTTCCAAGGGCGATGGTCGTGACGCCGGTATCTATCTGAGCAAGAAGGCGACCAATGCCGTGGTATCGGACAATCGCATTTTGGGCAATCTTGTCGGGGTGGACGTACATGGATCCAAGAATGCTCTGGTCACCCGCAATGTGATTGAGGGACGACAGGATTTCCGAATGAATGATCGGGGCAATGGCGTGTATGTCTGGAACGCGCCCGGTGCCAAGGTCATCCAGAATGATTTTCGCTGGGGGCGCGATGGTATTTTCGTGAATACATCGAAGCGGAATGAGTTTTCCGGCAACCGCTTTCGCGATCTGCGGTTCGCCGTGCACTACATGTATGCCAACGACAGCATCGTTACCAATAATCTCTCCGAAGGAAATCACTTGGGATACGCCATCATGTATTCGAGGAATGTCGTGATTAAAGGCAATTACTCCAAAGGGGATCGCGATCACGGTATCATGATGAATTACACCAACAGCAGTACCGTCAGCGGCAATCACATCGAAAGCGTTGATGACAAGTGCGTCTTTATCTACAACGCACACAAAAACAGGTTTGAAGGCAACTATTTTGCCGGTTGCGGCATTGGCATTCACTTCACGGCTGGGTCTGAACGCAACCAGTTCAGCAACAACGCCTTTGTCGCCAACCGAACCCAAGTGAAATATGTCGGCTCCCGCTGGATTGACTGGAGCGTTGATGGAAAAGGCAACTACTGGTCTGATCACGCAGCCTTCGATCTTGACGGCAACGGAATTGCAGACAACGTCTATCGACCAAATGACATTATGGACCACATTCTTTGGACGCAGCCAGCTGCCAAAGCACTGCTCGGCTCACCTGCCGTGCAGTTGATCCGCTGGTCTCAGTCAACTTTCCCTGCACTTTTGCCCGGTGGTGTTGTTGATCGTGCACCCCTGATGCAACCCAAACTGCCAAGTCGCACGATCTGGGAGGATTTCTGATGCCTGCGCTCGACATTAAGAACCTGTTCAAACGGTATCATTCGCTGCAAGCCGTCTCTGACGTCAGCCTGCAGATCGAAGCGGGAGAACGGGTTGCGCTGCTGGGCCACAACGGAGCAGGCAAAACGACGATCATCAGAATGATCCTTGGCCTGACCGCGATTTCTCAAGGCAACATCTCCATTCTCGGGGCCGAGCCGGGAAGCCGGAAGGCGCGGAACGTAACCGGTTTTCTACCCGAAAGTGTTGCGTTTCATGGATCCTTGACCGGCAGGGAACAACTGCATCATTGCGCAAGACTGAAATCTGCGCCGCTTTCGCAAGCTGATGCCCTGCTTGAACGTGTGGGTCTGGCCCACGCTGCCGACAGAAAAATCCGCACCTATTCAAAGGGCATGCGGCAGCGGGTCGGGCTGGCTCAAGTGGTTTTGGGTGATCCTAAACTGGCCATTCTTGATGAACCGACCAGCGGTCTTGATCCGATTTCTCGTCATGAATTCTATGATATCGTCGAGGAACTGGCCCAGAAAGGGGCCGCTATATTGCTGTCATCCCATGCGCTTACCGAGCTGGAGCTGCGCACAGATCGTATTTCGATCCTGAGCAAGGGCAAACTGGTTGCCAATGACAGTCTTTCCCGGTTGCGCATGTCCGCAGACCTGCCGATCCGGGTCACGGTTACGGCCACTCCGGAAACGGTAGGGGACATTCACGGCAAGCTTGGAGGACATCGGGTGAATGGCCAACTGATCGAATTCTACTGCCAACCACAAGAGAAGGTGCAATTGCTTTCCTCAATCACCGCGCTTGGCTCCATTGTCAAGGATGTCGACGTAACCCCCGCCAGCCTCGAACAATTGTATCGTCATTACAGCGGCGTGAATGAGGAGATGCATTGATGTCTGTATTTGCCATTGCTCGTTTGGAACTGCTCATCGCCCGTCGCAATTTGTGGGTCACCATCGCTGTCATGGTCATGGTTCTTTTTGACATTGTCCTGACCTTTGCCGGGGATGCTCCCACTGGAATCCTGGGCGTTAACCCCTTGACCATCGCGTTGACATCCATCACCACCTTATCGGTCTATCTCATACCGCTCATCGCTCTGCTTCTATCTTTTGATGCTATTTCCGGCGAGAGAGAGCGCGGAACCCTGACCCTGAGCCTCTCCTACCCGCTGTCCAGACTTGAAATCCTGATCGGCAAGTTCATTGCTCATTTCAGCGTGTTGGCTATCGCCATAGGCATCGGGCTTTGTCTGACGGCAACCCTTGTCACATTCAAGCATGGTGCCGAGCATCTCGCCCTCGCACCCTTGTTTAAACTGTATGTCACCTCCCTTGCCCTTGGCTCCTGTTTTCTGGGGTTGGGGTATGCGATCTCAATCACCGTGCGCCAGTCCGGGGCTGCTTCTGGCATCGCCATCGCCCTGTGGTTGGTTTGTGTTGTGCTCTACGATCTGGCCCTGCTCGGTGCGCTGGTTTTCGATGAAGCCGGCTATTTCACCAAGAGCGTGTTCCCGTGGCTTCTGGTCTCCAACCCGGCTGACGCCTTCCGGTTGATCAATACCCCCTTCACCGACGGTGGCATGATCGGGTCTGGCGTTTCATCCGCCAGCCATGCGATCGGGCTTGTCGGACAAGTGGTTTCCCTTGCGCTTTGGCCTTTGATCGCCCTTTCGATTTCTTCGTTCTTTTTCAAAAGGATGGAACCATGAAACAACCGGCCGTCGCCCTTCTTTGCCTCCTGACAATGCTCGGAGCCTGCAGTGAGGAAACGCAACAAAGTGCCATCCCGGCCCCCATTGCGCTGACCGATGAAGCCGCAGGGCATTATTGCCAGATGGCGATCCTGGAACATCCAGGTCCGAAAGCGCAATTGTTCGTCGAGACCCTGCTCCATCCCCTCTGGTTCTCTCAGGTCCGTGACGGGCTTGCCAAGATCAAGTCTGCAGAACGGAGTGCGGACATCATCGTTCTGTATGTCAACGACATGGGGGCTGCGAAGAGCTGGGAAGAGCCGGGAACTGAAAACTGGATCCGCGTGGAAAAGGCCTATTTTGTGGTCGGATCGAATGCCATGGGTGGCATGGGGGCGCCTGAATATGTTCCCTTCTCCGACAAAGCCAAGGCTATGGACTTCATCACCAACCATGGTGGCAGCATCATGCGGTTTGAAGACATCACGGCTGAGGAAGTGCTCTCGCCCATCGATGTTGCCCTGCCCGTTTCAAGTCCTACAGAAAAAGGCTAGGCTCAATGTGTCTCACCAAGCCCAGTCTTGCGCACTTCAGGTTTATGGGGAGCGGATTACTCAACTGAAGAAATCAATCGCCTGAGTTTGGCAACCGCAGAGTCATGGCTCTCACCAAAGCCAATGGTCGCACTTAGTCTGTTGCCCTTCGCCATCAGGTAAACTGTGGCTGTATGATCAATCGTGAAATATCCCTCTTCACTATTCGGCTCGTTTTTCTTCGCATACACTTTATAGGCTTTTGTGACGTCAAGCACCTGCTGCTGCGTCCCATAAAGGCCCACAAGCTGATCGAAAAAAGCACCAACATAGGAAGCCAACGTTTCCTGATCATCCCGCTCAGCATCAACGGAGACAAACACATAGTGTAGAGCGTCGGCCTCTTCGCCCAGATCTTCAACCCAGCCGACCATTTCTGCCAGAGTTGTCGGGCAAACATCCGGACAAAAGGTATAGCCAAAGAAAATGACCATGGGCTTGTCATTGAAATCGGCCTCGGTAGCCGCGCGACCGGTGTGGTCGGTCAGATTAATGCACCAGCTATGCTCGCCTTCTGACCTCCAGAGGGCGGCGCGAAACTCTCTACCACCAGTTTGTCGAGCCCGCACCAAGGCAACAAAAAAGGCCGGTTGCCCGACCCTTTTGTTCACAAAAATAGCAAGACAGCTAGACAGGTTGTTCCAACACAGACGTCAGCTCATCGATAAATGTCAGGCATTGTTCCAGCTGGTCAATCTCGACAAATTCGTTCGGCCTGTGAGCCTGCTTGATCGAGCCGGGCCCGACAATCACCGACGGAATATTGCCTTCGGTCTCAAAGACACCCCCTTCCGAGCCATAGGACACTTTGCCACCCCATTCCGGCATCAGATGGGCATAGCATTCAAAAGCCGCATTGCCACGCGCCTCCCCCATGGCGGGATAGGCAAAGATCCGCTCCCATGTGACACCGCTTGACGGTGACTTGGCCTTCATTTTGGCAACCACATCGGCCTCAATGCCTTCCAGCAAGGCCTGCATGTCGCCCTCGGCATCCATCCCGCTGATCGAGCGTAGCTCGAAGGTGAAGCTGCATGTGTCCGGCGTCACATTGGTTGCGACCCCGCCCTTGATCATCGTCGTCAACATGGTGGCATGGGGCACGGTGAAGTCCGCATCAAACGGCCCTTCGAGCTGATAACGGTCGGCGCGCTCGGCAATCGTCGCGATGATCCGGGTGGCATATTCCACCGCATTGACATGGTCGGGGGCAAAGGAAGAATGACCAGACGTGCCCTTCACATGGGCCCGCATCGCGATTTTTCCCTTCTGGCCGGTGATCAATTTCATCTCCGACGGCTCGCCAATGATGGCAAGTTCCGGTGGCACATCCAAAGCCGCCAGCCAGCGGGCAATGGCCGGAGCCCCCAGACATCCCACCTCTTCATCATAGGAGAAGCAAATATAGACCGGGCGTTTGAGATCAGCCTTAGCGATCACCCCTGCCTTGGCCAATATGCAGGCAGCAAAGCCTTTCATATCACAAGAGCCGCGACCATAGATACGACCATCCCGTTCGTCGGCCACGAAGGGCGGGGTGATCCATGTGTCTTCCTCGGCAGGCACCACATCCGTATGACCGGATAACACAATGCCGGGTTGGTCGGCCGGACCAAAGCGGGCAATCATATTGGCTTTGGTGCCGTCTTCATTGGGCAGGATGGTGATATCCGCCCCCAATTTAGCGAGAGTTTCGGCTGCATAGTCGATAAGCGCTCGGTTTGAACGACTGGATACGGAATCATATCCAATCAAAACCCCCAAATGCGCCTTTGCCCACTCAAGAGCTGAATGCTGGAGCGTAGGGGCTTCGATGGTGAGGCTCATTGGTCTCACGCCTTTCTATTTCTGGATTTGAGGAATTCTCGTCGCACCGTGAAGCCGACGACTAGGACGATCAGCACCGCAAAAATAGCCGTGATGGGAGAGGAAATCAGGACGGATGGATCGCCACGGGAAATGGCCAAAGCGCGGCGCAAATTCTCTTCGATCATCGGCCCGATGATGAAGGCAATCAGGAAGGGAGCCGCCGGGATGTTGAGCAGGAACATCCCAAAGCCTGCAACGCCCATGATCAACAGCACCGCCACATCAAACATGCTCGACGCGATGGAATAAATGCCAAACAGGCAGAGCAGCAGAACCACCGGCGCCAGCAGGGTTTGCGGCACGCGGGCCACATGGGAGAAACCATGCATGATCACCTTGCCTGCAAAAAACAGCAGCACCGACGAAAACAACATGCCGATAAACAGCATATAGACTTCATGGATGTTGGTCTGGAACAGCAAAGGTCCGGGGGTCAGCCCCTGAATCATGAACGCCCCGAGCATGACGCCGGTAATGACGTCACCGGGCACGCCCAGCGCCAACAGCGGGATCATGGTCGCACCACAGGCCCCATTGTTGGCGGCTTCTGACGCGGCGATGCCTTCCAGCTCGCCCTTGCCGAAATTGTCGCTGTTTTTCGAGGTCCGCTGGGCTTCGCCATAGGAGAAGAATGCCGCCGCCGATGGCCCGATGCCCGGAATAGCCCCAAGCACGGCGCCGATGGCCGAGCCACGCAGGATCGATTTGAGCGAGCCCAAAAACTCTTCCCGGGAGACCTTCTGATCTCCCAATTTTGCGGCTTCATCCTTGTGCGCCGCCCGGAAGACAATCAACTTCAGCAATTCCGGCAAGGCAAAAAGGCCGATCAGCACCGGCGCAACCGACAGCCCCGCCTGCATGTCATCGGTGAAAGCAAAGCGGAAGGAGCCGTATAAATCTTCACCGGCGGTGGCCAGCAACAGACCAAAGCAGGCTGAAATCAGTCCAAGCAGCAAGGAGTTGCCAGACACGCCCGCAACGGTTGTGAGGGCAAACAGCATCAACATGCAATATTCCGGCGGGCCAACGCGCAAAGCCAGAATGGCCAAAGGCGCAGCCAGAAAAATCAGCGACAAGTTGGAGATAAAGTCTCCGATCACTGAGGAATAAAGCGCCATATTCAGCGCCTTGCCCGCCTTGCCCTGACGGGCGAGCGGATAGCCATCAAGCGCAGTACAGGCAGCCGAAGCCGTGCCGGGGGTCTTGATGAGGATCGCCGATACCGAGCCGCCATAGGTCGAGCCCTTGTAAAGCGCGACCAGCAGCAGGATCGAAGGAACAGGTTCCATGTAAAAGGTAAAAGGCAGGGCGAGGGTGACCGCCATAGTGCCGGTCATGCCGGGGATTGCCCCGATGATCACGCCGCCCCAAATGCCAGCGGCCATGATCAGAAGATTCTGCCAGGTTGCAACCGCCTGCAGGGCCAGAAGAATGTCTTGCGCCATCTATATTTCCGATCAAAAGCCAAAGGGTTTGGTCAGGATGCCGACCGGGAACTGGGTTCCCAAGGCTGCGTGAAAGATCAGCTGCAGCAGGACCGGGCCAATGAGGGAGAGTCCCGCAATCCAGTAGCGATAATCACGCTCGCCGGTCAGCAGGATCATTGCGCCGGTCAATGCCATCGAGGCAAGCAGGAAGCCGACATAGGGCATCAACAGAATAAAGGCGACAAAGGCCACCATGGCGCCGATGAAGCGGATGATCTGGGTCGGAATCGACGACCCGTCGCTTTCAATCCGCTCACTTGCGGGCATCCGGCCCATCAGAGCCAGAATGAACAGCAGCACGCCAAGGCCAATGCCAATGATGGAGATGGTGCGCGGCCACATATCCGGCGGCGGCGCAAAGCCGGGAATGAAGGCCGGGCGCGGCACATAAACCGGGATCAGGATCAGGATGACAAAGGCGAAGAAGGCGACAATTGTCACTCCACTGAACCACGGACTGCGAAAAATGGAAGTCTGCATGGCGGGGAGTTCCCAACAAAGGGCGAGGCCTGAAAGAGGCCCCGCTTACTGTCAGATGAAGGTGTTTTTGATTTTTGTTAGTTGGGCAGATAGCCGAATTTTTTGGCGAGCCCGTGGAACAGATCATACTGCTCTTTGGCGTAAGCGGTCATGTCAACCGAGCCGACGGTGGAGATGGAGCCACGACGGGCAGCCAGTTCCAGCCAGGTCTTGTCGGTTGCGACTTTGCTCAATGCTTCATTCCATTTGGCAATGACAGTGTCCGGCAGACCCTTTGGTGCATAGAGCGCGCTCCAGCCGGTAACCTGACCGGCCTGTTTGTAGCCAAGCTCGGCTGCGGTTGGCACGTCTGGCAGCTTGTCCATCCGCGATGGAGCGAAGACCATCAGCGCTTTCATGTCGCCGCTTTCGATATGCGGAATGAGCGAACCGGCAGAAATGGCAAGAAAGTCCACATGGCCCCCAAGCAGAGCCGTTGCCAGTGCTCCGCCGCCTTTATAAGGCACCAAAGTGGCAGCGGTCAGTGGGTCAAGGCCAACGTCAGACAACAGAGCCTGCGAGGTGAAGCCGTCAATCGCCGTCGCGCCAGAGGCCGCATAAGTCATCGCGCCATTGCTGTCTTTGACGGCTTTAAGCAGATCATCCACGCTGTTGTAAGGGGAATCGCCTTTAACGGCGAGGATCATCGGGGTTGCTTCCAGCGCTCCGAGGAAGGTGTAGGCATCCCAATCAACCGAGGCCTGCGGATTGACGGCCGGGGTCAGCGCCATGCCAACGCGGGCCAGCAGCAGGGTATAACCGTCCGCATCAGCCTCGGAAACAGAACGGGCGCCGTTCATGCCACCGGCACCGGGCTTGTTGACCACGGTGATTGGCTGACCGAGATAGCCTTTTGCGGTTTCGGCCAAAGCACGACCGGCAAGGTCGGATGCACCACCCGGGCCATAAGGAATGACAAGGGTAACAGCTTGTGTCGGATAGCTGTCTTCAGCCATGGCAGCGCCAGTGAAGAGAGCTGTCGCCATCGCGAGGGCGGACACAATTTTTTTCATTGTTTTTGAACCTTTTAGATTGCGGCCCGAAACAGACCTTTGGAAGGGGATTGGATAATCCACACAGAATTTGTTCCACAGTATTCCTTTTTTTGCAAGAAAATATGATAGTATGCAAAATAGTAATACTGAGGCAAAAAGAAATGATGAAAATCCGCGAATTACAGGCCTTTGACGCCTATATCCGGTTGGGGGGCATGGGCAGTGCCGCGGAGGAGTTGAATCTCAGCCAACCGATGATCAGTCGTCTGTTGACGGCGCTCGAGGCACGGGTGGGATTCGCCCTCTTTCTGCGCAAGCGCAACAAGCTGGTGCCAACGCCAGAGGCCTTTCAGTTTCATCAAACGGTGGTGCGGGGGCTGGAAAGCATCCGGGCGCTAACAGAAGAAGCCAGCGCCATAGCCAACAACCAGCGCGGCCATCTAATCATCGCGGCCCAGCCAATCTTCTGCGATACATTCCTGATTGATGCCATTGCCGATTTCCAGAAAAGCCATCCCCATGTCAGTGTTCGCCTGCGCGACAGCGGGATGAGCGAGATCATGCGGATGGTGCTGGAACGCAGTTGCGATCTCGCTTTTGGCATCACCCTTGATGCAGACCCCTATGGTGCCGATGTTACCTCACTGGCCACCTGCGAGGCCCGCTGCCTGATGCCCAAGCACCATCCGCTAAGCGGGGCGAAGGCCCTGACTTTGCAACAATTGAAAAAGGAGACCTTTGTCGATCTTGCATCGGGCAGCCCCCTGCGGATGCGGATCGACTATATGATGCATTCCATCGATGTGGAGCGCTCGATTGTCGCCGAAATGCGCACCCTGCATGGCATCGTCCAGCTGGTGGAAAAGGGTGTCGGACTGGCCATTGTCGACCCGGTTGCCGGGCTTTTGCTGGACCATGACAAGGTGGTCGATTGCCCGCTTTTGCCGGCCATTCGCTGGGACATTGCCCAATTCGTGCCAAAGGATCGCCCGCTAAGTGGCATCGGTCAGGCTTTCTCCGATGTGGTGGCCAACCAGATCAGCTATCTCAAGACAGAAGGCGTCATCAACTGACGCCCCCGGTCACGCTTGTTGTGAGCAGGCGTCTCCTTGGCGTTTAGTCCGCTTTTTCGCTCTGTGCTGAAGCGGCCGTATTTTGGGGAGTTTCGACATCCAGACCGGCAAGCTCCGAGGTGATGCCATTGATGTCGCCCCCCTTGATCCCGACTTCCTTGAGCAAAGAGTCCAGAAGTGGTGCCTGTGCCCGATAGCGCAGGGCGCTATTTACGACATTGTCTGCCAGATTGCCATCATGCCCGGCCTGGGGAGTGCCGTTGCCACCGCTTCCAAGCCCCTCGACCTGCACAATTTTAATGCCATCGATTTTTTCGATCGGCTTGACGCTTTCGCGAATGATGCTGTCCAGATTTTCAATCAGCTTGATCTTGATCTGCATGGCGATCTGCTCTGCAGAGAGGAGGTTCTGGGCTTCGTTCATTGATCGCGTCCCTTCGGCGTCAACGCGATAGCGAATTTCAGCGGCTTCAGCCCGCAATTTTTCTGCGGTCGCTTCCCCTTCGGCTTCCTCTCGCAAGGCTTCTGCGCGGTCACCGGCGGCAACTTTCTCGGCTTCAGCCTCTACCTTGATGCGGATCGCGCTGCGTTCGGCTTCCTTGCTCGCTTCGATCAGCTCAATCGCCTTCAAGCGTTCGGCAATTTCGTTCTCGCGCGATGTCGTTACTTTTTCTTCCGCCTGAACAGCTTTCGCTCTGGCGATATCGGCTTCGGCTTGTGCCTCTGACTGTTCCTTGGACTTTTCGGCGATGGCAATTTCTCTCACCTGTTCGGCCAATTCAATTGCTTTTTGCTTTTCAATCTCTCTTTCGCGCACCAGACGTTCCATCTCGATGCGTTCTTCTGCCACGGCCTTGTCGGCAAGGATTCTCGATTTCTCGACATGTTGCTTGGAGTTGATCTCAGCCTGCTCGGCCTCTTGCTCTCGCTCGGCTTTGTTTTTAGCAATCTCGGCAGACTGAGCTGCTTGACGTACCTGCACTTCACGTTCCTGCTCCATGCGTGCATATTCTTCGTCCCGTCGAATATCGAGACTGAGCTTCTCGCTCTCCAGATTCTTGGTCTTGATTTGAATCTGCGTGTCCTGTTCGATGTCGTTGCGGATTTTCTTGCGCCGCTCGATCTCTTCGGTCAGGCGGGTCAACCCTTCGGCATCAAACGCGTTGGATGGGTTGAAGTAATCCATGCTGGTTTGATCAAGGCCAGTCAGAGAGACAGACTCGAGCTCCAGACCATTTTTGAGCAGGTCTTCCATCACTGCCTGTTGCACTTTCTGGACAAAATCCGTGCGCTTTTCATGCAGTTCTTCCATTGTCATTTCCGCCGCAACGGATCGCAGGGCATCAACGAACTTGCCTTCAACCAGCTCTTTGAGTTGTTCGGGCTGCATGGTCCGGCGACCAAGGGTTTGGGCCGCAGCCGCGATGGATTCCTCGGTCGGTTGCGCCCGGACATAAAATTCTGCAACCACATCAACGCGCATCCGGTCACGCGTGATCAAGGCTTGGTCATTGTCACGTCGCACAGCCAGACGCAGCGTGTTCATGTTGACCGGGATGGTTTCATGCAAGACCGGCAGCACCAACGCACCGCCATTCATGATCACCCGCTGACCACCAAACCCGGTTCTGACGAACGAGATTTCCTTTGATGCGCGCACATATAGACGCGCCAAAATCATCCCGATGACCAAAAGAGCAATAACGATGATGATGGCTGTGGTGCCAACGCCTAGCAAACCACTGAATGTGTTCTGTGTTTCATACATTGTAGTAGATCCATTGAAAGAACTTGAAAATACCCGCTATTTCAGAGCATTAGATGTCGATTGAATGCCGTAATAGGTGTTGTCGTGCAGGCGGACCAGCAACAACCGATCTCCTTGCCTGTAGCTTTCGTCCTCATTGTCCGGGGCGAGCATGATATAGTGAGTGAGGCCAAACCGATCGGTTACCTTGGCTTGGGCCGGGAAATCATGTCTCGCTTCCCCCAGAGTGATTGTTGCGATTTTGCCAATCAGCCGATTTCTGGATATGGCCGATGTCTCATCTCTTGGCAGGACAAGGGCCAGAAATCGGTTGCCCAGGCTTAGAACCGGAATGGATAGAAGAAGGGCCGGCAAAACCGCTACAATGGCAGGCAGTGCGCTCCCGAATATTGAAAGGCTCAGACCTTGGATCGTCAAACCGATCAAACCGAAAGCAACAAGCAAGACGATCAGTGAAAAAATCACCGGCACCCGCCCCAAGCGTAACCAAGACAGGAATTGACCGGTCATTGAAGGTGTCTGCATGTCCGGTACATCGACATCAATGTCGAGTTCCGTACCCAGATCAATATCTGGCAGCAGCCCATCCAAAAACCCGAAAATGCCTGCGCCAATCAGCAGACCGACACCTTCAATCGCTGCCAAAACGAAGACTACGAACAAAGCCACCAGAAAAGGATGGTTTGCTGGCTCGCCAAAATAGGACAGCAAAATCATGACTTGAGCCTATTCTTCAAGGCGAGACTTGATCGCTGTCAGTCTTTCCTTGATCCGGTTTTTCTGACTGAGTTGTTCCAACTCTTGCATTTGAGCGGCGGTTTTTGCGCTTGCGGCTCCCTTGGAAGGCGGAATGCCTTGCCGTTCCATTATGCGATCGAAGGCTTTGGTTGCCTTGGAGATGTCGGCTTGGGCTGCAGATGGACCGCCAGTCTGGCCGGTTTGTGATGCGGCCTTTGCCTCGCGAAAGGCTTTCAACTCTTCAGCCATTTCCCGCTTTTTGGCTTGCAGGGCCGCAATATACCCTTCGAGTTCCTTTTCATTTTCGGATGCATCGGCGATGGTTTGCTCCAACACTGGCAATTGGGCTTCGATATCCAGTTGCTGAGCGATGGCTGCTTCTGCAAGATCTTCGCGCTTTTCGGTCAGCGCGATTTCGATTTTGGAACTCAAATCGTCGTGTTGGGCATTCTTGTCGGCCAACTTCTTGTTCGCGACATGCTTGGCGGCAATGATTTTGCCCAGTTCGGCGCGCACATCTTCGATGGCGTCATCAACTTCGCGGATGGCTTGCTCCATCATTGCCTCAGGCGCAGCATCTTCAACCGTGTCCAGTAGGGCATTGAAGCTGCCGCTGATGATCCGCCCCACAATTCAAGACATCTGAGGCATTTCGTTCGCAACCCAGAAGGCATTTTCTGCTCTGCACTGGCAAAAATACTGTGCTCTGCTCAAATGGCAGGAAGGACCAAGCGGCTCAGCGGCAATGCCATATGGCGACTGTCGGGACCAAGCCGCGATTGCTTGTCACAAACTTGGATGGCGGTTTCGCATCAGCACGCACTGCACGCGTCCAATCCGAGCCCATTTGAGACCTTGGTTCAAGGAATGATAATTGAAGAAAGTTCGCAACACAGGTTCATGAGGCATGGTTGAAAAATAAAGAATAGTAAGATATTGTGAGTATAGTTACTTATATATCAAAAATTGATTGGAATAATATGACTAACAAATACCGAAGTTTTTTTCGTTTACTCGCTTTTGTATTCGTATTCATCAGCACTCAAAACCTCGCCCAAGCGGGGTTTTGTGGGAACTATATTCAAACCGCATCAAACGCTGGGCAATGCAAAAACTGCCGTCTGACGATTGCGGATAACCCGGAAATTCAGAAATATTTCGTCACAGCTAACAACGGTTGGCAAGCTGAGCTGACATGGACACATGGCGACGATTCGAACGCTACAGGCTCGGGAAATTGGAACAATGGACAGCATTTTGACATCGATTTAAGCCAGCAAGGACGTCGACTTAATCTAATTATGTCCAATCCTGGTAGCGGTCCTATCCGGGCGACGTTTAATTGCCTCGATGCTAAGACTTCTCCAAAGAATTGTGTCGATCACGACAGAAATGGGAATCCATTTCGCATCCCATGCCCGAATAGGAATGGATAGAAATTCATGAGAGCCCAGCCTCATAAAAAGCAGTTTAGCGGTTCTCTCCGGGACGATTGCCCGCCCAGGTGAGGAGCGCATCAAGCGCGGGGCAAAGCGATTGCCCCCAATCGGTCAGACTATATTCCACTTTCGGCGGCACCTCAGGATACACCGTTCGCTTCACGATGCCGTCGCCTTCCATTTGCCGAAGCTGTTGGATCAGCATCTTCTGCGACACCCCGGGGATCGCGCGTTCCAGTTCGGAAAAGCGCAGGACCCGCCCTCCGAAAAGATGGAACAGGATGATCAGTTTCCATCGTCCCTCGATCATGCGAAGGGCGGCTTCAACGCCTTCGGTTGCACTTTCCTGTGTGTATTCGCGGGGCGTATCCATCTGATCCGTCATAAACATACTTTCAGGTAAGTATCTGACTTATTTGTGTGTTCTTGTTGTTTTGCCAGCCTAGCAGTACATGTTCTCCAGATCAAATGGAAACGGAGACATATACGATGACCAATACTGTACCTATTGCTGTTCTGCGCTACTTCGCAGCCCGATCACCGCAGGCCGTTGTTAACTGTTTTAGTGACGATGGCACCGCGATGGATGAAGGCAATATGTATCATGGCAAGGCCGAAATCCTGCAATGGCGTGAGGCCGCGAGCAAGATCCAGTTTGAAGAAGAAATTCTCTCCTCAAGGCAAGACGGGTCGCAAACAATCGTGTCCTGTCGTCTGACCGGCGACTTCAAGGGAAGTCCTGTGAATCTTGACTTCTGTTTCGAGTTGGACGGGGACCAGGTCAGCAGATTGGAGATTGCGTGATGACGTTTAATCTTGAGCTTGCTGGCAAGCGTATTCTGGTAACCGGTGGCACGGGGGGAACGGGTGCAGCTGTGGCTGAGTTCTTCGCAGAGCAAGGTGCTCGCGTTATGATCACGGCACGAAAGCCCCCTGTACGTTTGACAATAGCCGCGAGCTTTGTCGCTGCCGATGTCACCACATCTGAAGGATGCACAACTGTTGGCAAAGCGGTTGAGGATCAATTCAACGGGCTTGACATCCTTGTCCATGTTCTTGGTGGGTCAGCCGCACCGGCTGGTGGGTATTCTGCTCTGACAGATGAGGAGTGGGATCGAACCATTGCTCTCAATCTCATGGCAGCGGTCCGTCTTGATCGTC
The DNA here is from genome assembly GCF_003324485.1 of Cohaesibacter intestini. Classification (NCBI taxonomy): domain Bacteria; kingdom Pseudomonadati; phylum Pseudomonadota; class Alphaproteobacteria; order Hyphomicrobiales; family Cohaesibacteraceae; genus Cohaesibacter; species Cohaesibacter intestini. The sequence goes on from NZ_QODK01000007.1 coordinate 178,151, forward strand.
TGCTGCTGCCCGGAATGATCGCACAAGGCAGCGGTGTCATTGCCCATGTCACGTCAATCCAGCGTCAGATGCCACTGCCGGAGTCAACAACGGCTTATGCTGCCGCAAAAGCGGCACTATCAACCTACTCGAAAAGCCTGTCCAAGGAAGTTGGGCCGGCAGGGGTCAGGGTCGTCAGGATCTCGCCCGGCTGGATCGAAACAGACGCAGCACTGGCATTGGCCGATCGTCTGGCAGCAGAAGCCGGAACCGACCGTGAAGGCGGCAAACAGATCATCATGCAAGGCCTTGGCGGGATCCCGATTGGTCGGCCGACACAACCTGAGGAAGTTGCAGAATTGATCGGATTCCTGTGTTCGCCACGAGCAAGCGCCATTACAGGCAGCGAACATGTGATTGACGGAGGAACTGTACCTGTAGCCTGAAGTGAAGCTTCCGAAGCTTGTCGCCTGTTAGCCCTGACTTATTGCATGCAGCCGGAGTGCCCGCTTTGAGAAAGGGGCCGCTCGATTGATCACGAAGAAGGAGGGCTTGGGAAAGAACAAGCCGTGAAAACCCTATGAAAACTATTTGAAAACCGCGGCTATGAGCGTTCCCATAATAGTCTCTAAGCCATTGAAAGAGTGATGGAGCGGGTGAAGGGAATCGAACCCTCGTCGTAAGCTTGGGAAGCTAAGACAGATCATTGATTTTAAAGGTTTGGTTTTCACTCGCTCCAATTAATGGGTCGAATTTCAACGAAATAGATCGGAAGTTTTCGGCTGGAGGCCCACAAAAACCTTGACCTGCGCCCCGAAAACTCCTCAAGATTTTGGCACAAGAAAAGGCTTGTTATTCGAAATTCTCCGAAACAGAGGATATTTTACCTCACGAAGCCTTCTCCGGACGTTTTTGTTGCCTGGCAGCTGCTCACACGCAATCTCCAAATGAGGAATTGCCTCGAAAGGTCTGTTTAACTTAATCAAGACTTCAGCTATACATCGTCTAATCAAAGCATCGTGCGTCTTTGTTTCAATTGCTTTCATGAAATGGATCAAGGATCCTTTATACTTCCCTGCATGGAAGGCAGCCAAGCCCTTACGATAATCACTTTCACTTGCAGGAGGTGACTTCTTCTTGGATGAGCTGTGTTGATTTTTCTTGCCACAATTGCGTTGGTAAGCTTCGGCAATAAGCTCATATTCTTCAATATCAATCACAAAGGATGTATCCATTTCGATCTTTGGCTTATAATTATCAAACAATTTACCATCAGAACGCCCAAGAAAAATTTTAGCAATCATCGCGTTTGAGTTTTGGTACTGAGCCAAAATATGCTCGCTTTGTTTGGTTGTTAGAAGCCAGGGTCGACCAATCTCGAGGTTTCGTTTGGCCCGCCCTTCAGAAATTCCTACCGTAACTTCTTCAATAAATCTGAAATAGTGGCCTCTACTTTCAAAATGAAGCTTGTTGAATTGCCGTACGATACGAATATGGGAATTTTCGAGCGGGAACGCATTGCTTTTGTCTTCGGTTGGTTGAGGCAGAGCCAATAATTGCGGTAGATCGAGTGCATAAGAAAAATCGGAAAGTAAATCGCGATCCACCATTTGAGACCGCTCGAAAGGGCGAACAATGATTTTGCTGGGATCCAGCTTTTGCGCCCAAAGTTGTATTATGGAATGGTAGTCCAACCGCCTTTTGGTGATGTCACTCTCTAACCAATCAGCCATTGTTGAATCGACACGTCCCACTGCACCACCAGCAACGAATTCTGCATATTGAGCATTGGCCCACTCATCCTGGCGGCGAAGATAAGTAATCATGCTCACGTCAAAACCATCAAAATAGTCAACCAAAGCTGGTGCTTTCTCATTCAAGAAAAAGGCTTCACTTGATATAATTATGGTATGAATTGGGTTTTTCATTTTACTGAAAATAACTAAACCTTCTTCAATCAATTCTCGCAGCTCTCTTTTCCCTTGCACTGCTGCCGGAGCAAAATGCGCGTGACCGGCCTGCTTATGTGGCCGCGCCGCCTGCCAAAAAAGGCCAAAAGAAGGATACCAAATACCTTGCCGCAGCAGTTCGGGACGATTCTGTTCCATCAAATGCTGCAAATAAGTGCTGCCGGTCTTGGTCGATCCGATATGGAAAATAACGCGGATCCTGTCATGCCGGTCAGTCTTTGCAAGGCCAGACGAGGCTTCTTTGATTGCGGCAACGACCTTGTTGCCCGGTTTGATCTTGTCATTGCGGGCATAGAGATTGAGCGCCGACAGGAAATGGCGCTCCGTTTCCGATTTCGGTTCGGACAGCAAGTTCTCGTAAAGGGTCTGCTGATCTATGGGTTCGAGATTGGTTGCAATGTCGACAAAGTCCGGTCGATCAGCAAGGATCGCGGCATAGAGCAGTCCGTAGGCGTTGGCGTCGAGATGGGGTTGAGAAAGCTGGATCGGATCACGGCTCAGCTGGTCCGGACTCATACCAATAGGTTCGAATACCCGCTTTATCCGGGCAAGAAAGGCTTGATTGTCGTCAGCGGCCACACCTGACTGTACCAGTTTGTAGGCAAAGCCACGAAAGAGAAATTGTAAATATTGCGCGACAGTGAAACGAAGATGATAGGCATAAGGATGGTCTTGGCCAAATGCTTCATTTCCAACCAAAAGCTTAATCGTATGCTCCAGATTCTCCATCTGAAGATCGTAATCCCTTGAATTTTTTTGTCTTCTAGCAGTGGAATCTTTCCGAATTCTATATACGAATGCTTCGCTGGAAGAAGTCGAGATTGATTTTGCCCTTACTAGGGCTTTTGTTAAAAATGGTCGTTCTTCCCATTGTGTATTAACAAACTTGATATTGTTTTCCTTCAAGAACTGAAGCCGGTAAAGCCAAAGACAAAAGTGCCTGCTATGCAAAAGAACTGGGCTTTTGTCAAAGGTTGTCTTGGATAAATTCTCCTCAAAAAAGTCTTCCGTTTTATCTCTATTGTACTTTATGAAATTCCCATTGGTGTCTTCTATGCGTTCAATCAGTTTTCGCCCGCGCACCATATCGCTAGTATCGGATATTGCTATTTCGTAGACCGTTTCAAGATGCGTAGTTGAAGGGAAATAATCGTCGGGATCCAGGAACCAGACATATTCACCCAGAGCAGCCTCAAGCCCCCTGTTGCGGGCAAATCCCTGGCCAACATTTTCCTGCAACACGATGGGTTTGATGCGGGGATCCTCTGCCGCCATCCTGTCGATAATGGCCTGACTGTTGTCGGGACTGCAATCATTGACCGGAATGATTTCCACCTCACGCAAGCTCTGGCGCTGGATCGACTGGATCGCTTCCTCGATATAGGCCTCGACACCATAAACGGGAAGAATGACGGAGACTTTTGGCTCCGATGCCACCTCTTGCATGGTTCCGGGTAGCGTGACCGGACGATTGGCTTCGATATAATCGAGCACATCCTCGATCTCGCTTGGTGCTGGTTTACCCGGAACATGATAGATGGTGTACCAGATGTAGAAATAGTGAAAAATCTCTTCGAGCGTTCTCGAACGGTGCCGATATGGGATTTTCTGACGATCATCGGTCAGGCCCCAGCCGGCATAGAAGGGGGCGCCAAAACAGATCACTTCCTTGCCCGCCAGCAAGGCTTCCAGCCCCATGCCACTGGTGCCGACATAGACCTTGTCAACCAGTTCGAACAGGCAAAAGGGATTGATCGGATCACGCAAGATACGCACACGGCCATCATTCTTCAGATGATTGTAATATCCAACCCGTTTGCCTTCTTCCCACACCGTATCGGGATGGGTCTTGACGAGGATCTCGGAATCGGGATTTTCGCGAATTGCCGCCAGAAGCATTGCCTCGAAATGGATCTCATCTACCTTGCCATAGATGGTAGAAGCATCAGCAAAGCTTTGATCGACGACCAGAACTCGGCTTTCATAACCCTCGGTCATGGTTGGCTGATGGATGGGCTGGGAATTATATTTGCTTATCTTACGCTCGCAGATGCGGTTGATGACAGTTCGCGCCCGAGAGGTCTCTTCATCACTGAGCATTTTGCTGCTGTTCAAACGATGAATCAGGCGATTGGGATAGTCGGCCATGAAATAATGGCTGATATCGTCATATACATATCCCAGACAAGCCGAAACGGTATCCTTATTGTTAAACGAATGAGACCAACTACTGGTAGATGCAAGGAATCCTTGTTCAAAAAGAATAATTCTGGTATCGGTTTTGGCGCGATTAAAAACCCTTGTTGCCCCTTTGTGTGACTTTTCCGGTTCGGGATATAAGGTGCCGAGAGCCAGGTAGGTTGAGGCGTTGTGCCATCTGGGTTCTCCCATATGGGCACTTTCGGGAAACAAAAGTTTCAAATGAGCACCGTATGCGTCCTCAAGCGTATTTTTCGTGTAACCAATACCAATTGGTTCATCCTGCAGCGATAATATTTCCTCACGAATGTCAATTTCTTCAGGAACGGCTTCTTTTTGCTGAATTTCGATCAAATCCAAAAAATTTAAATAGGCATCTTTATGATTTGCAGTCATTTCAGCAATCCCTAGCTATTTTTTTGAAAGGAAAAAACTTTTCGCCAAAAACATCGTCGATAAGTTTCGTTTGAAGATAGGACTGGAGATTCGGTTTCCTGATGCCGTCATATTCATCAATTGCCAGAAGGAACAAATTCTCCCATTGCGTAAATACCACGTCCTGAGAGAATTCCTTGTCGAATTTCTCTTTTGAGTATTTTCCCATTTCCGTGCGAAGATCTTGATCGTTCATAAGCTTGAGCAAATCTTCTCCCAGCGAGCCCAAAGCCCGCCCGCCCGAGGCGAGAATGCCATTCTTGCCATCCTCGATCTGGACATTGATGCCATTGCAAAGCGCATATCCGACCATGGGCAAGCCGTGAGCCATTGCTTCCAGACCGGTCATGGGGAAACCCTCATGCAGCGAGGGCAGGACGAACAGGTCGGCATCGACATAGTGTCTGTAGGGCTCGTCCGTGTGACCGACAAACTCCACCTTGTGCTTGATAGAGAGTTCCCTGGCCAGGGCTTCCAGATCTTTTCTCAGCCCTCCGCCACCGACTACTTTAAGTTTCCAGTCAGGCACCTGTTCGTGGATGCCAGCAAAGGCGTGCAGAAGAGCCGACAGGTTTTTTCGAGGAACCAGGCGGGCAACGGTAATCAGGGTATATTGATCCTTGATCTGGCCCGGATTCGCCTTCACCCCCGGTGTCGGGATGGTGTTGGGAACAATTGTGATCTTGTCCTGAAGGCACATTGGCAACGTGGACTTGAAAGCATCTACCAGGAGATGCAGGCGTGTGGCGCCACTGAAATAGATCTGCCTTTCCTCATCGGAGAATGTGCCTACACGTTGAGGAAAAGTCGGATCGATATGTTCTGACAGAACAATCGGAACATCGAGTTTCATTGCGCATTTCACATATCGTCCGAATGTCCGGTTCATATGCAACCCGACGATAAGGTCAGGAGCGATTTGCGCCATCTTGATTTGCATGACCTGATTATTTTGAGGGTTATCTTCTTCGGGCAGATGGTGCATCCCAATATCGGGATGCAACGGCCATCGGGACGGGGCCTGGTCATTGTCAAATGTTAGAATATCGACATGATGGCCCTTATCAGCCATGGCATTAGCCATCATGTGCCCGACATTTTCTGTTCCGCCTCGGCCTTTGGTAATCCATGGCACAAAAAAGGCGATTCTCATCGGACCGGTGAAGGAGGAAAGTGTACCCTTGGCCGCTTTGGCATCTTTCGGCGGGATTTGCCACAGCCAGTTGACCGAATTGATATTGCCGTCGAAACCCTGCCCGGCATCAAACCCTTTCGGAAAAAGCTTTTTCTTGGCAAGAAATTCGATATCTCCATTGGCAAAGTGCAAATCCCCTTGGGGCAAAGGGCCCGCCCCTTTGCTGACCGAACCAAACAGATTGTAGCCATGCCGCACAAAGGATCCGTTCGACAAGTCAAAGCCCGCCACCGCAAGGACATACATCAGGTTTCCAATGTTCCAGCCTGTATTGACATGGCCGCCAACCACCGCGTGCTTAAAGGGTGGAACGCTGATAAACAGCTTGCCGTCCGGCTTTAGGATCCGGCGAATTTCCTCCAACGCCCTGCCCATATTCATTACATGTTCAAGGACATGGGCGCACCAGATGGCATCAAAGCTTTCATCTTCAAAAATGCTCATGTCACAAATATCGACATCATGATGGATCCGGATCCCGTCAGGCAGGGAACTTCCTTGTTCGAAATAGGCATCCACATTGAAACCTGTAGCTTCGACCTGCCAACCAGCTTCGCAAAACGCTCGTGATGCTTTACCACTCCCCATACCTATATCAAGAATTTTCCCTTTTTTTGGAAAGCGTACAATAACCTCACGCAAAATATCATTCTGCCCGTTTATTGAAACAGTGCATTGAGTACGTCCATCCACAAGCTAAACTCCCATCAAATACTATCATCTCATCTTAACAGGGAAGGAGATAATGTTAATACAGCCGCATCCATACTCAGGCAAGAACATGAGCTTTATGCAACCATCAATAGCATTAATTGACTTCTGTCATCAAACCATTAGATGTTTTGCAATGAAAAAAATGGTTAGCAAGTTGGCAGTTTAGCATATAGGGTCTCCGTAAAGGGAACTGGCTTACCCGTAAATCTGACAAAGCACCCGCTTAATTCGTGTTCGAGCGAAGGCGAACATGATTTCTGAAAGCAACAGACACCAGCTTCACATATAACTCAACAAAACACCTTCACAGAAAAATCTCATGTCGGAAAACACACCCCCGAGTACATTACGCTTTCTTGCCCTCGGAAATCCTAAAGCAGCTGCCTTTACAAGCCTATCGTCAGCATTAACTGTACTGGGCGAGATCGATTTTCGCCACGAAAACGAGTTCGCATCTCTTGTTGATGTAAGCAATCTAGTCGTAGAGAAGAACTACAAAGCGATTCTGTTCCCAAATCCATATGGCAATGAAACGAGACTCAAGATCTATCGCTATTGTCGCGCCTTAAAAATTTCTATCATTGTTTTTGATCGAGGCGGTCTTCCGGATAGTTGGTATTTTGATGTCGGTTTCAATGCAGATAGCCCCTCCTATGATGCAGAAAACTGGGACCAACCGCTTTCTAAGGAGGAAAGCGACGATGTTCAGGCATATCGGCAGCAGCTCGTCTCTTCTGACAAATGCCTCGAAGATCAAGGAGCGCGCATAGGGGTAGAAGCATTGAGAGCACAAATGGGGCTTCAGGGTAAAAAGATACTGTTTGTTCCTTTTCAACGGCCTGCAGACACAACAGTGCGCTATTTTAAAGGAGAGTTTGGCAGCTTCGAGAGCTTTGTTGATAAGATTGAACAGATATCCGCCTCATCCGAATTGAAGAATGCGGGCTGGGTGGTTGTTTGCAAAAAGCATCCTTTGGAAGAGATAAGGCCCAAAGCCGGACTAAGCTTTGCCCCAGACGATACACATATTCATGACCTGCTAGAATTATGCGATGCTGTGTGCCTGATTAACAGCGGAGTTGGTTTGCTCGCTTCTTTGTTTGATAAACCTGTTTATCACTTTGGCGAAGTCTATTATGGACATGAAGGACTTAACAGACCAGTCAACGAAGCCCGAGACGTTATTCAGGCACTTATGTCCTCTTTGCTAAAGGTATCCTCTGAAACGCGCGATCGTTTGCTCAACTATCTGGTGAATAGGATATATTCATTCGGGAATTTCCATACTGAGCGGGTGCGTCAGAAAGACGGTAGTTTCAGGAACATCACCAGACGTATCGATTTCACGTCTCTGAGATTTCCCGATCTTCAGGATTGTTCAGATAGAAAACGTGTCCTATGCATCACTCCAGTCATTCCCCATCCTGTCAATCGGGGCTCGGCGCAGCGGACGAGCCAAGTGCTGCATGCGATGCGGGAGCTAGGTTATTTCATTGATGTAGCCGTTCTGAATCGTAGTGAGCGTGATACGTCCTCAGAAGATCTTGCTTATCGGCTAACCAAAGAGTTTCCTGGTTGTCGATTTTTAATCGAACGGCATCCAAGCTTTACTAAAGAGCAGAGCAAAATGCCGTTCGCGATTGGGGCTGCGATTAAGAAAATTCAGGCCATCAAGAGCTTCATTCACAAAAATCCATTCTCAGTAACAAATAATGACGAATGCCCGCCCAAGTTCAAAGAGATGGTTACGTCGGCGGCGAAGTATGGCTCTTACGACGTCGTTTTTTTTAACTATATCAAAATGACTATAGACGATGTGATCAAAATGGAACTCCATGCAATAGCAGATATGCATGACATCCAAACAAACAGAATAAGAAAGGATGTGGCACCACATTGGCCCAAATTGCTACGCCCTCTTCTCATTAATAGATATAAAGCATCTGAAAAGGCAACACTTAGGAAATACGACAGCTTGATCTGTATTTCTCCCGTTGAGCAAGTAGAAGTAAAAAAGGAATATGCACCTAATACGCCCACGCACTTTTTGCCCGTTACTTTCTTCCGGCGCACAGAAGTGAACGTAGGTTCAGACTACAAATATGATTTGTTATTTGTTGGCTCCAACTCTGATGCCAATGCGGATTCGGTTTTGTGGTTCCTCAAAAATGTATGGCCGAGAATTATCACGTCGCGTCCTGACACAACATTTTTCATACAAGGTGCTATCGGCCGAAACAAAAACCTAATCCTTTCAAGAAAATCTCTTGTTGCAGCTGACAATATTTATTCTGAAATCTATGTTAAAGACCTCGAAGACACTTATAAACAAGCGCGTTTGGTCATTAGTCCGACTACCAAAGGGACAGGAATGAAGGTGAAGGTGATTGAAGCCCTTCATTATCACAAGGCGCTGATTGGCACCGATGTCGCGTTTGAAGGTATTGAGATCACGTCCGGCGTTGACGCAATTTGTGCTAATACAGCAGAAGGTTTTACCGCGCAGATTTTGTTTTGCCTGAACAACCCTGACAAGCGCAAAGAATTAGAGGCTGGTGCGCAATCTTTGTTTGAGCGCAAATACAGTTTCGAGTATGCAAAAAAAGAGATTCAACGCATCATCACAAGCACATAGTTTGATGCTCTGATAGAGGTTCTTGCGGAAGGTGACCCGATATAATACATCCCATACAGAATTTGGTTGCTGCTCCCCTTGAGAGCGATAATGTTCTCAGGTGGATCAACCCGAAGAGGAGAGCAGCTAGCCCGTCTTATGCATGAAGGTCGGGAATTTGGCTGGCGAATGTAGTGTAAATGGTTGATTTGTTGTAGGATTTGGTTGCTTACACCTATCCATTCCATCTCGCACACACAGCCACATTCGCCATGACC